>CAZYQB010000051.1:0-10488 GCA_964649595.1 uncultured Oscillospiraceae bacterium
CCATTACTTATCGTGGCAAGCAGGTCAAGTGCAAAACGCTGGGTCAGCGCGCCTATGTGGATGCCATCAAGAACAATACCTGTGTGTTTGCGGTCGGTCCTGCAGGCACCGGCAAGACCTATCTCGCCATTGCGATGGCGGTGGTCGCGCTCAAGAATAAGGATGTGGAGAAGATCATTCTCACCCGTCCTGCAGTAGAAGCGGGCGAAAAGCTAGGCTTTCTGCCGGGCGATCTGCAGCAGAAGGTCGATCCCTACCTGCGTCCCTTGTATGATGCGCTGGGCGATATGATGGGCATGGAGGCATATCAGCGTCTGTTTGAGCGCGGTGCGGTGGAGGTCGCGCCGCTTGCCTATATGCGCGGACGTACCCTGAACGATGCGTTCATCATTCTCGACGAAGCGCAGAATACTACGTCTGAGCAGATGAAGATGTTCCTTACCCGAATGGGCATGAACTCCAAGATGATCATTACCGGCGACGTAACACAGATCGACTTGCCTGCAGGCAAGAAAAGCGGTCTGGTGGAGGCAATCGAGGTACTGCGCGGCGTGCCGGACATCGGCATGGCGACGCTTTCGCACCGCGATGTCGTGCGTCACGAGCTGGTTCAGGCAATCGTCAAGGCATACGAGAAACACGATAAGCAGGTCGAACGCAAACGACCTATAGGAGGATAAATCATGAATACACTCAAAAGACTGAAAGCACGATACGGTCATGTGCTGAGCAGCCTGACGATCGGTGTATTTACTTACCTGGTGCTCTATACCATGCTGGTGGCGGTCATCACGCCCGACAGGTATGATCTGCGCGTAGGTCAGGTATCTCCGATCACCATTACTGCCAGCCGCGATGTAGAGGATACGCTGGCGACCCAGCAGCTCAGAAACGAAGCCATTGCACAGGTACAGCCCACCTATATCACCGACACAGAGATACAGACCAAAGTTTTGGGCAATCTGGAAAATGCGTTCAGCCGTCTTGAAACGGTACGCGGCTGGTCGGTGGATCCCAATGAGAGCGTGAGCATCAAGCAGGCGCAAAACGCACTCACGCCCATGCAGATTGAAGAAAGCACAATCAGTTGGCTGCTCTCTTTGGAAGCGGATGAGCTATCTGCCATGCGCGATGAGATGGTTCAACTGGTGGACGCGCTGATGACCGACAAGCTCAGCGAGGGACGAGAGGAAGAAGCGATCACCAAGGTCTGCAAGGAGATGCAGACCGACGGCTTTGGCAACGAGGCGCTGTCGCTGGCAAGAAGCGTGCTGACCGCCTACTTGGAGCCGAATCTGCTGATCGATCTGGAAACCTATGAAGCCAAGAAGAACGAGGCTGCCAGTGCGGTGGAGCCGGTAATCTACCTCAGAGGCAGAAACATCGTCCGTTCGGGTGAAATCGTCACCCGTGCGCAGATCGCCATGCTGGACAGTCTGGGTATGTTGGCAAACAACAGCTCTCTGGACTTGATGATGCTGATGGGTCTGGCGCTGATGCTGATGCTCATGATGATGGTCATGATTATCTATCTGAGCATATTCCAACATGAAATGCTGACCGATGCCCGCAAAGTCGGTCTGTTGGGCACTATCTTCATGATTACCATTGGACTGTGCATACTCTGTCAGGAGATCAACGTATATCTTATGCCCGTTACGTTGGGCGTTATGCTGACGGCGCTGCTGCTCAAACACCGGCTGGCATTGATCGTAAACATCGTGCTGTCGATCATCTGTGGTTTGGCAGCCAGCGGCGCAAGCGGCGTATTTACCGCATCCATGTTCTCGATGATGCTCACTTCGATCGTTTCGGGTACGCTGTGCGTGGCGATCATTCGCAAGAGTCAGCAGCGCGCCGCCATACTGCTGGCAGGTGTGGGTGTGGCAATCAGCAATATCATCACGGTGTTTGTCGTCAACCTCATCAACAGCACCACCGGCAGCATCACCGATTATTCGTGGGCAGCATGGTCTGCCGCCAGCGGCATTCTGGCAGCGGTGCTGTGCATCGGACTTCAGCCTGCGCTTGAATGGGTGTTCAATCTGGTAACGCCCACCAAGCTGTTGGAGCTGTCCAATCCCAACCAGCCGCTGATCCGGCGCCTGATCCTGGAAGCATCCGGCACCTATCATCATTCGATCATCGTTGCAAACCTTGCTGAAGCCGCTGCCGACAGCGTCGGCGCAAACGGTCTGCTGGCACGCGTGGGTGCATATTATCACGATGTCGGCAAGCTCAAGCGTCCGCTGTACTTCAAAGAGAATCAACTGGGCGACAATCCTCATGACCGCACCGATCCGATGGTGTCTACCGCCATATTGACCGCCCATCCGCGTGATGGCGTGGAGCTGGCGAAGAAGAGTCGCATTCCGCGCGCCATTTTGGATATTATCGAGCAGCATCACGGCGATACGCCGGTCATCTACTTCTATGACCGCTGTGTCAAGCAGAATGGCGCTGAAAACGTGGATATTGCCGATTTCCGCTATACCGGTCCGCGTCCGAAAACCAGAGAAGCCGCCATCGTCATGCTGGCGGATACCGTGGAAGCTGCGGCACGCGCACTGCCCGATCCCACGCTGGAGAAGATGGATCAGCTCATTCGAAAGCTCATCCGATCCAAGATGGACGACGGTCAGCTTAACGACAGTCCGCTGACCATGAAGGATATCGATCGCATCTGCAAGGCATTTTTGACCGTTCTCACCGGTGTATTCCATCAGCGCGTGGAATATCCCAAGGTGGAGATCCCTAAGAACACCATCACGTCGGCGGTTGCCGCATCCGCAGCGCAGAGCGTACCGGCAGGCGGCGAAGCAGTAAAGACCGAAGAGGGAAATGGCGAGGAAGTCAAAGAGGCACAGGAAGGAAAGGCGGAGGAAACACATGGCGCTTAAAGGGGTGCTCGAGATCGAACAGCTGACGCAGGCGGTGCCCGTGGGCGCAGAGCAGCTGATGCAGCAGGTGGCACAGATCGCCTGTGAAACCGAGGGCATCGAGAAAGTGGCGGCATATGTGCAGATCGTGGATGATGAAGCCATTCATGCGCTCAACCGTGAAACGCGCGGCGTTGACCGACCGACCGATGTGCTGTCTTATCCGACCGTCAACTATAAGGCAGGCACTGCGAAGGATAATCCTGCGCGTATTCGCAGAGAGTATGATCCCGAACTGAGTGCGTCGTTTATCGGAGATATCGTGATATCGATCGATCGCGCACGCGCGCAGGCAAGGGAATACGGTCACAGCCTGTCGCGAGAGCTGGGCTATCTGACCGCACACGCCATGCTTCACCTGATGGGCTACGACCACATGACCGACGAGGACAAGCCGCTGATGCGTGCGATGGAGGAGAAGATCATGGAAAAGGTGGGACTTCAGAGGGAGAACTGTATGATCTCAGACGAGCAGCTGCTGGCAATGGCGGTCGAGGCAATGGATAAGGCGTATGCCCCCTATTCAGGTTATAAGGTCGGCGCGTGTCTTTTGAGCGAGGATGGACGTACCTTTACCGGGTGCAACATCGAAAACGCCTCCTACGGCGGTACCATTTGCGCCGAACGCTGCGCGGTCTGCAAGGCGGTATCGGAGGGCGCAACAAGATTTACGGCGATCGCGGTGGTCGGCTCTGGTTCGGTGGCATGGCCCTGCGGCATCTGCAGGCAGGTACTTAATGAGTTCTCCGACGGGATGCGCGTGATCGCATCTCATGCAGGCAACGGCTATGAAGTGCTGACGCTCGAAGAGCTGCTGCCCCGCAATTTCGGTCCTAAGGATCTGGAAAAGTAGAAGAGAAAAGCAAGAAATGAAAAATATGTCCGGGGTGCGATTCCCCGGGGATGAATACGGAGGAATTTATCATATGGCAGTCAATAAGGCAAGCAAGAAGTTCCGTTCTGGTTTTGTGGCGATCATCGGTCGTCCGAATGTCGGCAAGTCGAGCATCATGAACAATTTGGTGGGCGAGAAGGTCGCTATTGTATCCAACAAGCCCCAGACTACGCGCACCAAGATTATGGGTGTGGTCAACGGCGAGGACTGGCAGATCGTATTTCTCGATACGCCCGGTCTGCACAAACCGCGCACCAAGTTGGGCGAATACATGATGAAGCAGGCAAACGATGCCCGCGAAGGCGTGGATGCGGTGCTGTGCGTGGTGGACGGTCAGCACATCGGACCGGGTGACCGCGCAGTCATGGAGGATGTGGCGCGCATGAAGTGCCCCAAGTTCCTTGCCGTCAACAAGGTGGACGTGACTACGCCCGAAGGTCTGATGCCGCAGCTGCAGCAGCTGGCAAGCATCGGCTTTGATGAGATCGTCACTATCTCCGCACTGCGCGGCGACAACATGGACAAGCTCAAGGAACTGCTTTCCGGCGCAATGCCCGAAGGTCCCAAGTACTTCCCCGATGATATGATTACAGATCAGCCTGAGCGCCTGATCTGTGCGGAGATCATCCGTGAGAAGGCACTGCTCAACCTGCGCGAGGAAATTCCGCACGGTGTAGGCGTTGAGATGCTGGCGATCACCAAGCTCAGCGAGCGCCTGACCGAGATTCATGCCAATGTATACTGCGAACGCGCCTCCCATAAGTCGATCATCATCGGCAAGCAGGGTTCCATGCTTCAGCGCATCGGCTCTCAGGCGCGCGTGGACATTGAGCGTCTGCTCGATACCAAGGTAGTGCTCAGACTATGGGTCAAGGTGCGCGAGGACTGGCGCAATCGTGCCGGCGATCTGCGTGCGCAGGGCTACGAGGACTGATCTTTCTAAAGCGTCTGAAATTTTAATATAAACACCGGCACAGCGACCGATATGAGGATTTAAATATGCAGTTTACCACGGACGCAATCGTACTGCGCCGAGTGGATTATCGGGATTACGACCGGATGGTAACGCTCTTTTCACCCGAACATGGGCGGATCGATGCCGTTGCAAGAGGATGCAGAAAGCCGACCTCCGCCTTGATGAATTCGGCGGAGGTCTTTTGCGCCGGTCAGTATACGATCAATCACGCGGGCGGACGGTATACCATCACCCAATGCGAGATCAAAGACAGCTTTTATAATCTGCGCTTCGACTATGATCGTCTGGTGCACGGAATGTATTATCTCAGTCTTGCCGACATGGCGGCGCTGCCCGAGCAGAGCGCGCCGGAGGTGTTCATGCTGCTTTTGAAAGCGCTGGCGCATCTGTGTCATTCCGATCTGGATCCCAAAATGCTTACTGCGTGCTTTGAAATGCGCTATATGCCGCTGATGGGCTTCAGCCCGTCGATGGACCGGTGCGTGGTATGCGGCGCAGTTGTGGACGGTTCGGCGCATTTTGATGAGGAAAAAGGCGGCGTGGTGTGCGGCAAATGCCCTTCGGCTGCACCTCGGATTTCAAACGGCGCGCGCAGGATCATTTATAAGGCGCCCAGAACCGATTACAGCGTCGTGCCTAAGCTGGACGGACATCCCGACTGGCAGGAGGCGGCGCGGCTGTACAGACCGTTCGTTGAGAGGCGGATCGAGAGAAGATTCAGGCTCGTCACGCCGAAATTGCCGTAAACAGAGGTGAAACAATTGACTCCCATCATGGA
This sequence comes from uncultured Oscillospiraceae bacterium, assembly GCA_964649595.1. GTDB lineage: Bacteria > Bacillota > Clostridia > Christensenellales > Aristaeellaceae > RGIG2066. The sequence continues at coordinate 5,589 of CAZYQB010000051.1, forward strand.
AATTTATCAAATCGAGCGCGAACGGCTTGAAAGAGAGCTGAATGGACTGCGCGATTCAAAGGCAGCGGTGGACAGTCTGTGCGCCGGTCTGGAAAGAATGAGGCTCAGGTATCGTGAAAAGACGCAGGATGCGGCAGATCGTGCCGAAGCGGATCGCTTGTTCGACGTGGCGCGCCAGTCGGTAAAATGTATGCTGTCGGTATCGAGCGTCGGCATGAAGGTGCTCAAGGATGAGCCGCATACGCCTACGAAGATGGACAGGCTGATTGCCTGTCTGCCGATGGCGGGAATGCTGATCGGCGCCGTGCTGACCGCATGGCTGCTGATTGAGGATATGAATACACCTGCGCTGCTTTCTACCGCGCTGACTGCAGTGGGCTGGCTGCAGGCACAGGCGATCTATCGCCGTCGCATTGCGCTTTCGGCGGTAACAAAGGTGAACAGCAATGAGCTGCTGCGCCTGCTGGATCGCGTGATGGAGGCGTTGGAGGATGCGCTCGATCAGGCAGCGCAGCAGAGAACGCCGATTTCCCCGGGCGTTGCAGCCGGTTTGCCGACAGGGCAGTATGCACTGCCTACAGGCGAAATGTTAGAATCGGTTCAAATGCTGCTTGAAGCCGGATACACGCAGGATGGAGAATATGCGCTCAAGGCGCTGCCAAAGCTCAGTGATGCGCTGCTCAGACAGGGCATTGAGATGATCGACTATTCGCCCGAAACAGCGGCGTATTTTGAAATGTATCCCTCTGCGGAAGGCGGACGCACCATCCGTCCGGCGCTGATGAAGGATGGCGTGGTCATTGCGCGCGGTCAGGCGACCGAAGAAATGGAATAAAGCGTATTTTTACGGATCAGACGGGATGATTCGAGAATAAACCAAAACATATTGAGAATACTATTGGAGAAAAACATGGAGACACGCAAACAGTATACCGATTATTTCGGCTTTGATCTGGGAGACGGCGAGAGTGCGATCGCATGGGCGCGTCCCGGTAAACGCACCGAACCGCAGATGATCGAGCTGTGCGGCAGAAAAAGCATCATCACCGCCATAGGGCAGCATCGGACGAGAGGAATGATGCTCGGTGAGGAGGCGTGTCATTCCGGCTCAATGGAGTGGCTGGATGTGCGCTTCAAGAGCCGATATCTGACCGATGAGGAAAATGCCGGACAGCGCATCGAGCAGTTCGCGCGTGCAGTGTTGAAGCTGCTCATGGATGACGGGCGGCTGAAAGACGAGCAGAGTGCCTTTTTCTTTATCGGCTGTCCATCGGGCTGGAATGAAGAAGTTCGGGCGCGCTATAAGCAGCATTTTGTAAATGCCGGTATGGTCAACTGTGAAATTATCAGCGAATCGAGGGCGGCGTTCATGTTTGCCAGAGAGTCGGGCGAGTTGAGCGTGAGCGATGATCTGTTGACTCGTCCTACGCTCATTATTGATGCAGGCTCTTCTACGACCGATTTTACCTATGTTGCCGATCTCAATGAACGCAGCCTGAAGGTGAGCGATTTCGGTGAGATAGCGCTCGGCGGCGGTGTGATCGACAGACTGGTGTTGGATATGAACCTTCAGCGCAGCGAGCATCATAGAGAGATTGCCGAAGTTCTCGGTAAATACCGAGCCTATGCCGCAAAGTGTGAGTTTGAAGCGCGGCGCGTGAAGGAGATGTATTTTTCGCAGCAGCTGCGCGCAGGCAGCATGATCTGTGAATCTGCCGTAAAGCTGTATGCGGGACACACGCCGCTGACGTTGGATATCAGCCTGAGCGATCTGGATATGAAGCGCATATTCAAGCAGCCCGTCAAGGAACTGGGTGGACAGAGCTTTGAGGGGGCTTACCGAAAGGCGCTTGTGCAGGCAAAAGGCGAACTCTCAGAGGCACCGCCTGAAGTGGTGCTGCTGACCGGCGGCGCGTCGAGAATGCCGATGATGAAAAGTATCGCGCAGGAAATTTTTCCCGATGCGCAGATACTGCGCGGTCTGGAGCCGGAATACGCCATTGCGCGCGGTCTGTGTCATGCGCTGCGGATCGATCAAAAGACGCAGGGCTTTATGGAGGCGGTGCAGCGGCTCATTCGCTCGGATGAAATGGAAAATCTGGTCATGAACCGGATGGGCGAGTTATATGAGGCGGTTTCGCAAACGATGACCGATCAGCTTATCGAGGATATCGTGCCGCAGGAGTTTGCGCGCTGGCACAGCGGCGGCATCCGGACGATCAACGATATATCCGAGGAGATCACAAAAGCGCTGTATCGAAAGCTGAAAAGCGGTCAGCTCCGGGATGCGCTCTATCCGGCGATCGGCGAATGGATCATGCAGATTCGCCCTGAAATTGAGCAGATGACCGACCCGATCTGTGATGAATACGATCTGCCGCGAACCTCTTTGAGACTACCGGTGACGCTTGCCATTCAACCGTCTCAGCTCAAGATCGACGCAGGCGAGCTGATCCGTATGGATGAGTTTAAAGCGGTGGTGGATGTGGCGGCAGCAGCGGTGGTTGCGGGACTGATGGGCGGCGGCGGCGTGGCGCTGCTGGCATCCGGTCTGCCCGGATTGATCGCGGGCTTTGTGTTGGGACTGATCGCAGCGGTGATCGGCATGGAGGCGGCGCAGCGGCTGCTCTACAAGAGCGATATTCCGGAAAAGGTCAGAAAGCTGTTTCCGGGCAAATTGTTTGCAAAAATGATTAAGGCGCGGCGCAGTTCACTGCAGCAGAATGTGTATGCGCAGCTTATGAAGGAGCTTTCTCCACCCACTGAGTCGGTGTTGCACACGGTGAACACCATCGCGCATTCGATTGAGCATCAACTCGAAAGCATGATGGCGCGCGCTACGTTGCTGATCCACTAAAACGAGAACATCCGAAAACAAAAATACCAGAGATGCGAAATTTTGAGAGTGTGGAAACGGATGTGAGCGCAAATCAAACGTAGGATCGGTATTTTGACCAGCGGTGGGGATTGCCCTGGGCTGAATGCTGCCATTCGCGCCGTGGCGAAGGCGGCGTATGAAATGTTTGACCAGACCGAGATCGTGGGCATTGCCGATGGCTATGCAGGTCTGATAAGGGGTGAAGGCAGAGTTATGAGCCAGAGCGACTTTTCAGGCATATTGACGCGCGGCGGTACCATATTGGGTACTTCGCGCCAGCCATATCAGCAGATATGCGAAAGCAGCGGAACCAAGGCAGACAAGGTGGAGGCGATGAAGAAGAATTATCGCGCCATGCGCTTGGATTGTCTGGCGATTTTAGGCGGCAACGGAACCTACAAGACTGCACGGCTGCTCAGCGAGGAGGGCTTGAACATCGTTGCGCTGCCCAAAACGATCGACAACGACGTATGCAAAACCGATGTTACCTTCGGCTTTCATACTGCGGTGGAAACGGCAGCCGGAGTGCTTGACCGCATCCGCACCACTGCCGACAGCCATGGGCGCGTGATGGTGGTGGAGCTGATGGGCAATAAGGCGGGTTGGCTCACGCTATATGCCGCGATGGCAGGCGGCGCGGATGTCGCACTCATTCCGGAGCTTCCCTATTCGATGGATAAAGTGATACACTCGATCGAGGAGCGTATGAACGGCAGAAAGAACTTTTCCATCGTAGCGGTGGCGGAGGGGGCGTTGAGCAGAGCAGAGGCGCATATGAAAAAGAAGGAACGCGCCGAAAAATTTGCCATGAATCCGTATCGAACAGCGGCATATCGAGTTGCTGAGCAGATTCACAAAAAGACCGGGCTGGAAACGCGGGCCGTGGTGCCCGGTCATATTCAGCGCGGCGGAAGTCCTTGCGCATATGACCGGGTACTGTCTACCCGATTGGGTGTGCACGCGGCAGAGTTGATCCGCGACGGCGTATTTTCAACCGGTGTGTCACTCGTGTCCGATCAGATTACGCATCATGCGCTCAAGGATATCGCAGGGAAAACCAAATTTGTGCCGGAGACGCATCAGATGATCGCCGATGCGCGGCGCGTGGGCATATGCTTCGGAGACGAATGAACAAAAACCGATACAAGGGAGGAAGGCTGTATGGAAAAGTCCAAGGTGTATTTTACCGATTTTCGTACCGTTGCCAACGGCGACGGGCTGCCAACCAAGCTTAAGAAGCTGCTCAAGAAGGCAGGATTTGCTCAGTTGGAACTCGATGGTAAGTTTGCCGCCATCAAACTGCATTTCGGTGAACTGGGCAACATCAGCTATTTGCGCCCTAACTATGCGCGCGCAGTGGTCGACCTGATTAAAGAGTTGGGCGGCAAGCCTTACCTGACTGACTGCAATACGCTCTATCCGGGCAGCCGAAAGAATGCGCTGGAGCATCTTGAATGTGCATGGCAGAACGGCTTTACGCCGCTGACGGTGGGCTGTCCAATTCTCATTGGCGATGGTCTGAAGGGCACAGATGATGTTGCCGTGCCCGTTCGCGGCGGCGAATATATCAAGGAAGCGAAGATCGGACGCGCCGTGATGGATGCGGACGTATTCATCAGCCTGACTCATTTCAAGGGACATGAGATGACCGGATTCGGCGGCACGATCAAAAACATCGGCATGGGTTGCGGCTCGCGCGCAGGCAAGAAGGAGCAGCACAACAACGGTCAGCCGGAGGTCATCGAGGAAAACTGCCGCGGCTGCAGGCGCTGCCAGAAGGAATGTGCAAACGGTGGTCTGATATTTGATAAAGTGACTCGAAAGATGCACGTCGATAAGACGAACTGTGTAGGCTGCGGCAGATGCATCGGCGCGTGTAATTTTGATGCCATCGAGTTTACCAATTATGCCGCCACGGAGGATCTGAATCGCCGCATGGCGGAGTATGCCAAGGCGGTGGTGGACGGACGACCGAACTTCCACATTTCGCTGGTGGTGGATGTGTCGCCCAACTGTGACTGC
>CAZYQB010000052.1:0-10462 GCA_964649595.1 uncultured Oscillospiraceae bacterium
CCGCAGTAGACGCTACCTGCACCGAGAACGGTCTGGTCGAAGGCAAGAAGTGCTCTGTCTGCGGCGAAGAGACCTATCCTCAGAAGGAAACTCCTGCACTGGGTCACGTTTGGGAGGAAATTGCTGCTGTTGAACCCACTTACACTACCGTCGGCAACACCGCCGGTCAGAAGTGCGCAGTATGCGGCACTGTTGAAGGCGCTGAAGAACTGCCTGTCAAGGAGCCCGACCTGACGCCTGTTTACAATGTGGAGAGAGCTTCTGCTACCCGCGGCAAGGTGACCCTCGGCGACAACCCCGGTTACAAGGCTTTGGAGAATGTATATGTCAAGATCACTTGGCGCTACATCATGGCCAATGGTGATACTATCAGCGTTATTCTGGTGCGCGATGTTCGTGAGGACGGCACCTTCAAGCTGACCGGTGTAACCGTGCCCTCCGATTGTGTTCTGGACTACATCTATGTTGAGGTAGTTGACAACGCTGATGCGGACGAAATGGATCGCGGCACCTACGATACCTTTGGCGTGGGTGATATGTAAAAAGCTGAACCAATGTAAAAGCATTTGTTCACATTTATCAGGAGGACTCCAAGAATGAAGCGCAAGTTTGCCGTAATGCTTGTTATCGTTGCTCTTCTTGCAACTATGTTTACTTCTGCTATGGCAGTGGGTGTTTCTGCTCGCTATGAAAACGGCGTGGTCTACTGGACTGGCATCGATCTTGATGGTATGTATGACGTGTATGTAGACGGAACGTTCCGCGATTCCATTAGAGCAAGCAGCTCCACTGGTCAGTGGACTAAGACTTTTGAACCCGGCACCTATACTGTGGTTATTAAGGGTGCAAGCGGTACTTTCTCTACCACTTTTACCGTAGCAGCGCCTACTGCTGAGCCTACTGCGGTACCCACTGCAGTGCCGACTGCCGAGCCGACTGCGGTTCCGACTGCCGAGCCGACCGTTGAGCCCACTGCGGTTCCGACTGCCGAGCCGACCGTTGAACCCACTGCTGAGCCGACTGTAAAGCCGACCGCAAAGCCCACCGTTAAGCCGACTGCTGCACCTGATGATGCGGATGACGAGGTTCCGAAGACGGGCTACAGCGATGCAGGTATCTATGTTGTTCTCGGTCTGATGGCAGCAGCTGCAGTGTATCTGTTCACCAATCGTAAGGTGCACAGCCACTAATTAAAACTCTATCGACAGATTGTTGTCTGTTGACTGACTGCCTGGTTGTCGCCTCGGAAGCCGATGTGCTTCCGGGGCGATATTTTCAATGGAAGATCTATTGGATGACAGTGCGCGATATTATACCACGGAGATGACGATATGAAAAAGAAGCGTTCTCGCAGAAGAAAACAGCTGTATAGAAAGATTAGGCGAATCATTTCCACTGTGTGCATTGCGATTATTATCCTTGGCATCCTGTATTTTGTGCAAATGGGAAAAGAGTATGCCGAGGATGGAGCGTTAAAATCGAGGCTTAAAGAGCTTTACTATTCCAATCAGAGCGAAATAGTGCCTCGGGATGGTGAAACGCCGCAGGAGAGCATCGAGGGAAATCTTGATCTGAGCATTTCGGAAGAGGCGGCGGATGATAATGAAGATGACGTTCAAGCGGAAAATGGTGCCAGTGAGTACAATTCGGGTTCTTCTGATTCGCAGGAAATAGCGACTGAGCCGCAGGAAAGCACCGTTTCGGAGGAAGGCGAGATACAAGTAGAGGAGCCGGTGCTTCAGCCGGAATTTGAAGAGCTTTATGAAGAAAATCCGGACATAGTCGGATGGATCAAAATGGGGACGAGTGTAGATTATCCCATCCTTTGGCGCGATAATACCTACTATATGAATCATGATTTTGACGGTAATATCAGCGATGCCGGAGCTATTTTTCTGGATCAGAGGAATCTGCCGGATATGTCTGACAGTGCCATGCTGATCTATGGGCATAACATGAAAAATGGTTCCATGTTTGGTGATCTGGATCTGTACAGGGGACAGGAGTATTTTAGGCAATATCCCGTGATCTCGATTCAATCGGCGTGGGAGAGCGAGATACGCCATTATGTGCTGATCTCTTTGTTTGATGCCTCGATGAATCGAAGCGATCCCAGCTATATCAAGATCGTACGCACATCCTTTGAATATGAAGAAAATAAGGAAGCGTTTATACAGGAGATGCGCGAGAGATCTATGTATAAAATCGATCTGGATGTTACCGCACAGGATCAGCTTCTCACCTTAGTGACCTGCAGCTATACCCATGACAACGGCAGATTTTTGCTCTTTGCCAGAGAACTGCGTGAGGATGAAACATTGGAGGACGTTCTTGAGGCTTTTGAGACGATGGATTTGAAAAAGTAAGAAAGACTTTGCGGAACACATCAAAGAATGTTGGGGTATGAGAAGTCATGACGCTGCTGCGGAAATTTGATCCTGCAGCAGCGTTTTGATATATGTTTAAGGATGCGATGCATGGAGCGCCGGAGCGATCGGATATATTATTTCGATGAAGGAAAGCGGTAAACTTTCTTCGCGAGGGAGAAGGGGCGGTGAATGGAGCATAGCACACTATTTTGCGGAATGAAAGCTCGAAAAATAAAAAAGGGGCAGTCTCCGATCTTTGCTTGGAGGCTGCCGCGTGCTTGAGGGGATCAGATCAGTCCCATGCAGCGCAGACAGGCTGCAAGGGTGTGCTTGACGTGGAGCATCATGTCGGCGCGTGCGGCGCAGGCGCATAGTATGCCAAAGCAGGCGAAAAACAGAAAGCCGCTTATGTATCGTTTCATGAGTATTTGTCCTTTCTGAAAAACGGTGTGCCGCAGGGCGGCTGAAAAATCGATGAGTGTTTTGCGGGTTTAGCAAACGCGTGATTTGACGAGAGAAATTTTTGAATGGTTCCGCATAGCGGCGAAGATTTTCCGGATCTTTATCTATGCGGCGATACTGTGTGCGGCACCGATTTTCTGCAACCATTTTTAAAACAGGCGCGTCAAAGAAAAGAGTAAAAAGGCAGCAGGCAGAAATGTGATTTCGGCACAAAATTGTCTATGATGCTTCATGAAAAAAGCGTGCAAGCAGGCACAAGATGTGCTATACTATAGTATGAATAAAACGAGTGTTGTATGGAGGATACCAATGCAGAAGAAACGAAAATTCGGCTCCGCACCACAGAAGTCCGCATTCAGACCTCGTACCAGACAGAGCAGCTTCCTTCTTTCGGTCATCATGACTACCGGCAAGATGCTGATGCTCAGTGCTCTGATTCTCATGGTGGCGTGCGGCGGTCTGCTGGTAGGTGTTGCGAAGGCATGGGTGGAAACGATGCCCTCGCTTGATCTGTCCAAGTTTGACGAAAAGGCACAGACCTCTTTCTTTTACGATAAGAACGGCGACCTGATTACCAGCTATCGATCCACGGAGAACCGTGTGGATGCCAGCTACGACGAACTGCCGGAATATCTGGTGGCGGCGGTCGTTGCGGTAGAGGATCAGCGCTTCTGGGATCACAATGGCATGGACGTTCGTCGTCTGGCAGGCGTTATCATTGGCAACCTGACCAACTCTACATCTGCCGGTGGTTCTACGATCACTCAGCAGCTTATCAAAAACAGCATTTTAAGCGGCGAACAGACCTTCAAGCGCAAGATGCAGGAGATATATCTTGCCATTGAGTTGGAGCAGGAGATCAGCAAGGAACAGATCCTTGAAGAATATCTCAACATCGTCTATATGGGCGGCTCGAATTACGGAGTGAAGGTCGCGGCGCAGGACTACTTCGGCAAGGAACTGAATGAATTGACACTGCGCGAGTGTGCTATGTTGGCGCGTATCATCCGCAGCCCGCAAAAGTATAATCCGCGTCGCTGCTACTACACGATCAACAATCCTCAGCAGTGCGAGGACGGCGCAGACCATGTACTGGGACTTATGCTCGAGCAGGGGCTGATCTCTCAAGCGGAGTACGATCAGGCGATGAGTGAAACGCTTCAGGTGCTGCAGTATTCAAGCGGTTCCACGGTGGAGCAGGTCGAGAATATGTACTATGTCGAATATGCGATATACGACGTGGTCACTAAGATGCTGCGCGTGGAAAATTTGGAGGATAATAAGGAAAACCGCAGTCTGATGGAAAGTCGTCTGCGTACCGGCGGTTACCAGATATATACCTCTCTGGATCCGGGACTGCAGGAAGCGGTTCAGGATGTCGTTACCAACTGGACTAAATATCCCAAGATGCGTTCTTCTGCCGACAGCGTTGTAAAGGCTTCGCTGGGCAATGGCGAATATTTGGAGGTCGTTCAGCCGCAGGCAGCGGTAACGATTATGGACTGGCATACCGGCGAGCTGGTTGCCATTGTCGGCGGTCGATCACTGCCCACCGGTTGGAAGCAGAATCATCGTGCATATATGTATGAGATGCCGGTCGGCTCATCTATCAAGCCTTTGTCGGTATACGGACCGGCGTTTGATATGGGTTATTCGCCCGGCTCGCCGGTACTCAATCTACCCATTGCCATTGCCGGATGGGACTCTGAGACCGGATTCCCTGCAAACTATGGCGGTGGCAGCTATACCGGCGTGGAGTCGCTGCGTTTGGCAATGAACCAGTCACACAATACCGCAACGGCGCAGGCGCTGATGAATTATGTTGGTGTGCAGAATGCGGTCAACTATCTGTTGATGATGAATATTGATGCCGATCACATCAATGCCAACGGCGCAGGTCTGGCATTGGGTACATCGGGTATTACGCCGGTGGAAATGGCAGCAGCGTTTGCGATGATTGCCAACGGCGGTATGTATCTGGAGCCTGTGGCGTTCAGCTATGTGCTCAATGCAGACGGATCTACTTATATCGATGCCTATGAGGTGCAGATCAAGCGCAGGGTATTCAAAGAATCGACTGCGTGGATGCTGGTTGACGTACTGCTGGGCTGCGTAGGTCCAAACGGTACGGGTTCAAGTGCGAAGTTCGGCAATATTACGGTTGCCGGTAAGACCGGTACCAACTCGGATTACCGTGGTGTGTTCTTTGCGGGCATTACCGGATATTATGCCGGTGCGGTATGGATCGGCAGTGACAACTATGATCCGCTGGTATCCGGCGCATCGGGCGGTACCTATGCTGCACCGTTGTGGGGTGCCGTGATGAAGGCAGCGCATGATTATGAAGGATACACGGTAGATTCTCCCATCCGCAGCAAGTCCGCAGCGGAGGTTGGCCTGATTAAGGTGGAAATCTGCAGTGTGTCGGGCATGATCCCCACTACAGCCTGCCGTAACGACATTAACGGATACGGAACTACGACGGACTATTTCCTCTCCGGCACGGAGCCGATGCTTACCTGCAATATGCATCGTGAGGTTCGCCTGTGCAATCGTACCTACCGCGCTCCCACCAGTGACTGTGATACCGGCAAATACGGCGTGATCTATATGCCTGAGGGACATCCGCTGCGCAACGGCGTATCCACGGTGGTACTGCAGTATTTCTCCGGAGCCTCTACCAGCAAAGATACCGCATCGATCAGCAAGTGTACCATCTGCTCAAATGACAACGATGAAACATACGATTATGCGGAGCGCTACATTGAGCGCTGTACGAAGCTGCTGGAGGACAGTCGCCTGACAGCGGAGCAGATCACCAAGATCACTCAGACCATCGATAACCTGAAGGTGGCCATGATCGCAGGCAATGTGTCTCAGGTGCAGAGTTATACTCAGACGCTCAGAAGCTACTATAATCAGATCACCGATTCGTGGAATTGATAATGGGTATTTAAATATGGATACTGAAACGAAGGCATAATGAAAAATGGACTGCTGCATGAATGTGCGGCAGTCCGTTTTTCGTTATGGATGGAGTTCGGAAAGTTCAATTGTCCATACGGCGATCGCTTCGCGTTTATAGGTGTAGCTCAGATATACGGTGTTGCCTTCGGCGGTCAACGACGGATAAGAGTATTCGCCAGTTTCTACTTCCAACGCTATGAGGGGTGAAAAGGTATCGCCTTCGTCTTGCGAGAGATACAGCCACAGCGGTGTGCGCGCTGCCCAATTGCCGACAATGGGATTGAGGCACAGCAGGATGCGCCCGTCTGCTATGCGCACAAGATCGATACCCGAATTGTTGTTGGGCAGATCGGTGCGGCAGGCGGGAGACCAGTGGATGCCGTCGGGCGAGTCACTGCGCAGAACGCAGCCCTCGGAAGAACGCATCAGCAGATGAACTCTACCATCCTTCGTCTGCCAGAGTGTGGGCTGAATAGCACCCAGTTTGCGGATGTGACACGGCTGTAGGGGATGGGCATTGACGAACAGAACGGATGCAGGGGGCATTTGCTCGGCAGCGGACGATTCACAAGCGCGCAGCAGCGGGATCGGTGCGATATGGTGGAAGGTTTCGCCGCCGTCTTCGCTAATGTCCACAAAGGGTTTCCAGCGAATTGGATCATCAGGGAAAATGGAATGTGTAAGCTGTTCGGCGCAAAGCGTATCGCGCCATGTGGTCGGTTTTTCAAATTCAAGAGAAGCGGGAGCGAGAAGGCGTCCGTCCATCAGCTTCAAGCATTTATTGCGCACCGGACCGCGTCCGCCTCTGTCGCCTGCAGCCAGTTCATGCGGCGCAGAGGTCGGCTGTCCTTTTTTGCTGAGATGCACGCGCATGGTGTACCAATCGGGGATCGTAAGTCCGACCTTGAAGAACAGGTCTGCGCCGTTCTCGGTGGGCATGAGGACGGGGTTCCAATGGGGAAGCTGTTCGTCGGCGCAGATGCGAATCGGTTCGCTCCATTTTTTATCGGCGCGGCGGCTGACATATATCTTTACGTCGCGGGCGCCTTCCTCTGTGCCGCCGAACCATGTCAACCATGTTTCGCCATGAGCGCGGGCGATGCAGCTGGCGTGACAACTGCGAGTAGGAGGAGTGAGAAGTTCTTTTTGAGCAGAGATTATCATGAGGAAGCCTCCTTTGTGTCAGCAGATACCGAATGCGCCGATGCGCACCCAATGCCCAGCGGAATCGGGATGCTTTTGTTCGCTGACTCGCAGGGTGAGCGTGTGATGACCGGCAGGCAGATTATACGCTAAGATGTGGAAGTTAGCACGGGCGAAGCGCAGGCAGTATTCGTCGTAGGAGGAGAAATGTTTCCACTCGCCGTCGTCAATACGGTAGTCGATATCGCCTGAATCGGATGCCATCATCCAGTATACGCCCAGCGGCGAATTGTTCAGAGAAATGTTAAAGGGAACGGTCAATTCGGCGCCGATTTTGTTTGCTCCGATCAGTGTGGGGTAGCGGTTGCACAGGTTCATATACAGGCGCGTCCAACTGTATTCGCGCGAGGTGTCAGGCTGTGCATAGCCGTCGGCGAAGGGGAGAGCATCGAGGAAACGGGCACTCATCGGCAAATTGTCATACAACGGTTCGGGAATGGTGTGTGCAGCAAGTTGATCGGGTACGGATGCATCGAGCAGTATGGAAAGTGCGTCGAGCATGACGGGCGTCATGACTGCATAGCCAGCTTTGTGCGGATGCACGGTATCTTTGGTAAATTGCAGCCAGTCGCCATCAGCAGCATCAACGGCGGCGGCAAGCGGCGTGCCCATATCGATGGTAGAGAGTCCGTAGTGTTTGGCGATCAATGCATGACGGTCACGGCTATAGAAGGGGATGCCTTGCTTGAGCTGATCGTGTAGATGTTTGGTGATGGTAAATACGAATATGATGTCCATGCGGGGATTGGACAGAAGCAGCTTGCGCACGATGGCTTCGGTGGTGCGTGACAGCTGCTCGGAATTGGTGGTGGAGTCATTTACGGCAAACTCGATGAACGTCAGGTCGGGGGAATGGGCGATGACGTCTTTTCCGCAGCGGTATACGCCCAGATCGGTACGGGTGCCTCCAATAGTTGCGTGGAGCGCGGTGATGAGTGGGGAGGTATAGAGGGATTCAAACCATTTGGTGGTCAGGCTGCGCCAGCCGTATTCGCCGCCGCCTTCGGTGATGGAGCCACCGAAGTAAGCGATGCGCAACGCCTTTTTGCAGTGCAGCTGATAGATCGTGTTTTTGAGCATGGGGAACCTCCTAACGTACTTTTTCAAGGGCATACAGTTTATATCCAGCATCCGAGAGATGTACGCGATGCACAAATATAATAGGAAATGATTTTATGTAAAGGGGGGTATCACATTGATTTAGCGAATTTTCATCCTTTTCATAAAATAATTTACCTTTCGTGGGTATAGGAAGTATGATATAATCCATACTGTTTGAAGAGAAGTTCGCCGTGCGGTGTTCGTTTTCCTGCTGGTATGAAACGGTAGGAGACGATATGAGCGCCTTATGAAAAGAATGTGTGAAATGCGGCAGAATTAACAAACAAACAACAAAAATGCGAAAAAAGTGCTTGTTTCAGCGGAATATATGCGCTATAATAGGCAAGGTCTGTAGGAAGCAGACGAATAAGCGTGTCTGCCGGATCGCAAAAGGGCGATGAACACACGCAAGGGATGAACCGGAAGGTTGCGAGGCATACTGCTTTGTGAGAGCAAAGCAAAAAATGCAGAGGGTATCACAAAGCATACTCGGTAATTTCCGGGGACCAGTCCGCTAATCGGACGACGGGGCTCATGCGCCGTCGTAAAAAAAGAAAAGGGCACGCCCGGCAGCGTGTGCATGAGTTCAAAAGTCAGAAGGAGGAAACCCCATGGCCAACCAGAAGATCAGGATTAAGCTGAAGGCTTACGAGCACACTCTTATCGATCAGTCTGCTGCCCGTATTGTCGAAGCTGCAAAGCGCACGAAGGCTCGTGTGTCCGGTCCCATCCCGCTGCCCACCGAGAAGGAGATCGTTACGATCCTCCGTTCCCCGCATAAGCACAAGGACAGCCGTGAGCAGTTCGAGATGCGCACTCACAAGCGCCTGATCGACATCATCAACCCCACGCAGCAGACGATGGATGCGCTGACTAAGCTGGTTCTGCCCGGCGGCGTTGAAATCGAAATCAAGCTGTAATGTTTTCGGAGGTGCGACAATGAACAAGGCAATTCTCGGCAAGAAGATTGGCATGACTCAGATCTTCCTCGCGGATGGTCGTCTCGTGCCGGTCACCGTCGTTGAAGCCGGTCCCTGCGTAGTAACGCAGATCAAGACCAAGGACACCGACGGTTACGAGGCAGTTCAGGTCGGTTTCGGTGAGCTCGCTGAAGAGCGTGCGAAGAAACTGAAGAACAAGCCCGAGCTCGGCCACTTCGCCAAGGCTGGCGTAGCTGCCACCCGTTACCTGCGTGAGCTCCGTCTGGATGACATCACGCCCTACACTGTCGGTCAGGCGATCAAGTGCGACGTCTTCGCAGAAGGCGACAAGGTTGACGTTTCCGGCATCAGCAAGGGTCACGGTTATACCGGCGTTATTCAGCGCTGGAATCAGCACACCGGTCCCATGGCTCATGGCTCCAAGTACCATCGCGGCGTTGGTTCCCTGAGCGCCAACTCTGACCCGTCCCGCGTCTTCAAGAACAAGAAGATGGCTGGCCAGTACGGTAATGAGAAGGTTACCATCCAGAATCTTGAAGTCGTTCGCGTAGACGCCGAGCGCAACCTGCTCCTGATCAAGGGCGCACTGCCCGGAGCCAATGGCTGCCTGCTTTTCGTCCGTGACTCTGTCAAGGCCTAAGGAAGGAGGACGAAACAATGCCTAAGGTAGCAGTACTCAACATGCAGGGCGCCCAGGTTCGTGAAATCGAACTGTCTGATGCGATTTTCGGCGCCGAAGTGAACGAATCTGTTATTCACCTGGTTGTCCGCGCGCAGCTGAACGCCAAGCGCCAGGGCACTCAGTCGGCTCTGACCCGTACCGAAGTACGCGGTGGCGGCCGTAAGATTTATCGCCAGAAGGGCACTGGTAACGCTCGCCATCATGGCCGTCGCGCTCCCCAGTTCACCCACGGCGGCGTAGTATTCGCGCCCAAGCCCCGCGATTACACGTTCAAGGTCATGCGCAAGGTTCGCCGTCTGGCGATGCTGGGCGCTCTGACCACCAAGGTTGTCGAGGGCGACATGATCGTTCTGGACAAGATCGAGATGGCTGAAGCCAAGACCAAGATCATCGCCAAGATGCTCAAGGATCTGGGCGCCACCAAAAAGGCGCTGCTGGTTCTGCCTGAGCGCGATGAGATGGTCGTTCGCGCGGCTCAGAACATCCCGGGCCTGAAGACCGCTTATGTCAACACCATCAACGTGCTGGACATCCTGAACTACGATAAGTTCATCGTAACGGAAGCGGCCGTTAAGCTGGTAGAGGAGGTTTACGACTGATGAAATCCTGTTACGACATCATCATTCGTCCGGTTCTGACCGAAAAGAGCTACGACGGCATGGCTGATAAAAAGTATGCGTTTGAAGTAGCGATCGACGCCACTAAGGTTGAGATCAAGCAGGCGATCGAGAAGATCT
>CAZYQB010000053.1:0-10432 GCA_964649595.1 uncultured Oscillospiraceae bacterium
GGACGGGGTCGATCATGCCGGCCAGACCGATGAAGGTCAGAGCCTGCTCAAGATCTTCGGGGTTGGTGGAAGCGGGAACACTGTCCCACTGGCGCATGGCGGCGGACAGAACTCGCAGAGCCTTGTCAGCCATGGCCTTGTTGGCGGTGAGGATATCCTTGCGGTCGGCGTCGGTCATCGCTACGATCTGACCGTTCTTGAGAATGTGAGTGCAGCGCTTGAGAACCTCGTCGGGAGCGCCCTTGGTGTACTGGATGATGCCGTTTTCGGTCTCATGGATGGTGGACATCATCTTGCGCATGGAGTCGAAGGGAGCTTCGCTGACGCGCGGAGAGGTCTTTTCCATGTCGTGCTTGACCAGCCCCAGCTTGAAGCCGTATTCAACCAGCGCACATTCGGTGCTTTCGCCGGTTGCTTTGCCCGTTTCGTCTACTTCAGCGTCGCTGCACAGTGCCATGGTGCGGGCGAGCAGCATCTCGTCGTCGCCGTAGTGTTCGACAACGGTCATGCGGTTCTGGGTCAGAGTACCGGTCTTGTCTGAGCAGATGACCTGAGCGCAGCCCAGAGTTTCAACGGCGGTCAGCTTGCGGATAACAGCATTTCGGCGGCTCATATTGGTAACGCCGATGGAAAGAACGATGGTAACAACGGCAGCCAGACCTTCGGGGATGGCTGCAACGGCCAGAGAAACGGCAACCATGAAAGTATTCAGGATTATTGCACCAGAGAAGTCGCCGCCTCTGATCAGGCTGAAGGCAAAGATGAACAGGCAGATGCCGATCACGATGAAGCTCAGGACCTTGCTCAACTGTGCCAGCTTCTTCTGCAGGGGAGTTTCGTTGTCCTCTGCCTTGGCAAGAGCGTCTGCGATCTTGCCCATTTCGGTGTCCATGCCGGTGCCGGTAACGACCATCTTGCCGCGACCGTAAACCACGGTGGAGCCCATGTAGCACATATTCTTGCGGTCACCCAGCGGTACGTCGCCATTGGCTTCGCCGGTCAGCGTGGCAACCAGCTTGTTGGCGGGAACGGATTCACCCGTCAGCGCGGCTTCTTCGATCTGCATACTTGCACATTCGAAGATACGTCCATCAGCGGGAACGGCATCGCCCGCTTCGAGAATGACGACATCGCCTGCAACCAGCTCTTCGCTCTTGACGTGAACCAGCTTGCCGTCTCTGAGTACCTTGCTGGTGGCGGCGGTCATCTGCTGCAGGGCTTCGATTGCCTTTTCAGCTTTGCTTTCCTGATATACGCCCAGAACGGCATTAATCAGAACGACGGCGAGGATGATGAATACATCGGTGGGTGCTTCGCCTGCCCAGACAGAGGTGATGGCGGAGAGACCGGCGGCGACCAGCAGAATAATAATCATCGGGTCGGTCAGCTGACTGAGGAAACGCTTGAAGAGGCTGACCTTCTCAGCTTCCTTGAGCTTGTTGGGACCGTTCTTTTCGAGGCGTTCTTGAGCTTGTGCGCTGGATAGACCCTCAACGGTGCTTTCTACCGCGGAGAAAACCTGGTCGGTGTCTTGGAGATGGAACTTCACGGTGTATCCTTCCTTTCTTGTTGTTGCTACACATAAAAAAGACTCATGTATAGCGTTTGGCTATACATGAGTCTGATCGTTTAAATCGGGCCAGACCAAAATTCACTTTGATCTTGCTGTTGGCTTCGATCCGCTTGTGCGGTGACTACTCCCTCATATACTGACCACATTTTAGCATATGAATGAAGTCCCGTCAATATACTTCCATGTTATGACAATATGACTTTTTCGCTTCATTTATGCTGTGGTTTCGAGCCAGATGGCAATTTCTTCTTCCGAAATGCTGCGTGCGCGCGCGGCGAGTTGATCGCCTGTCCAGCGGCATCCTGAAAGCGCGGTGCTCAGTCTGTCGGAGAGAGTTTCATCCATCGAATCGGTGAATACTCGGCAGCTGTCGATGAGACCGTGCATCAGCTGCGCCGTAATTTCCACGCCGCCCCACGAAAAGCGATGGCTGATCTCCACATCGCCCGTCGGAGAGGCACCGAAATTCCAGTCCCAGCTTTCGTACTTTTCGAGAAGCTTATCAAAGCCTTTGGTGCTTTTCATATCGGCGACTTCGATCTGCGCCGTGCCGTATTTGTGCATGAAAGCATCCATCATGGCGTTTGTCATTTTCATCACATCTATATCGCCCAGCTCGCTCAGATTGGCAACGCGCGAGGAGACTGATTTTACGCCCTTTGCCTTGAGTTTGGAAGTGTCGGGGGTGAGATAACGGCTCACTTTTTCCATATCAGAGGAGATCAGCAGCGTGCCGTGATGCAGTGCGGAATGCTTGAGCAAGCGAAATGCATTTCCCGAAAATTTGCGTGTGCCGATCAAAAGATCGTTTCTCCCCGATTTTTCGGCAGTCAGTCCGCACATGGATACCGCATCGATGACCACGCGCAGCTGTCTGTCTACGTCGTAATCCTCTCTGGGCACGATGAAGGAGAAATTCAGATTTCCCAGATCGTGATATACTGCGCCGCCGCCCGAGGAGCGTCGCACCAGCGTGCCGCCTTCGGCGTGCAGCTTTTGCACATTGCATTCACGCCATGCGTTCTGCCCTGAACCGATGACTACCGTGTGCCGGTTCTGCCAAAGAAACAGTATCGCCGTGTTTTCGGGGAGCGAAAGAAGCAGCGCTTCCTCCAGCGCAAGATTTCTGTGCGGGTCGGTGCATTCGGTCAGGAGGATTTTACAGGAAGCGATCATATGGAAAATCTCCTTGTTTCAGATCATAGAAATTGAGCAGGTGATAGAAGGCTTCTCCTCAAGGAAAGACTTTTGATAGTGCAGTCTCACAGCGCCATCATATATATCGGCACGGCGACGAGCGAAAGAAGTGTTGTGAGCGCGACTGCGCCTGCGGCGTATTCCTCGTCCGAGCCCATGCTGCCCGCAACGATAGGCGTTTGCGACATGATGGGCATACCTGCCTGCACGATCAGCACCTTGGTCATGATTTCCGGCAGCCCGGCGATCTTTGCACAGAAGAACATCAGCATCGTGGAGAGCACAAAGCGCGAAATGATGAGCGTCAGATAGCCTCGTTCCCAGCGGAAGTTTTTCTGACGGATCATGCGCATGACTACGATTCCGATAAAGAACAGCGACAGCGGCGTGACCATGCCGCCCACATATCCTGCGGCGTTGAGCACAAAGGCAGGCATTTGCACATCCATCAGCACCAAAACAACACACAGCACGAACACCACGATGGGCAGCGGAACCATCTTTCGCAGCATATCCAGTGCCGTTTGTGCGGCAGGTTCCACGGGGGCAGTTTCTCCGCGTAGTGCTGCCTTTGCCTTTTTCACGAGGTAAGAGGGCAGCGCCTTGAAATCGCCGCCAAACTTCGCGCCGCTGTCCTTCTGCAGCAGCATGATGCCCAGCGTCCAGAAGATGACCGTATTGGCAAAGTAGTAAAGGAGAGTATAGGGCATGACCGCGTCGCCAAAGAGCGCGGTGGAAACGGGTACGCCGATAAATACCGTGTTGGATGAACACACCATGCACGCAAACACGCCGCGGCGCTTTTTCGGAAGATTCAAAAGTGCCGCCAGTCCCATGCCCAGAAGGAGCAGCAGAAAAATGCTGATGGTGGGTGCGAACAGTCCCTTGATACATTCCAGCATGGAGGCGGAATCAAAGGAGGTGAAAAGATTGCTGATAATGGAACAGGGCAGTGCGACCTTAACCACCAGATGAGAGACGAGCGCCGCGTTTTCATCGTTCAGGCGATTTTTCCATGTCAGATAGATGCCCATGCCGATGATGATGAAAATGCTCAATACGATGTTGACTGCGTTGGTTACAGCCTGCATAAGTATTCCTCCTTAAGGAAATCAAAGTAAGAAATCAAAGCCGAAAAAATCCCGGTCAAAAGCAGTATGTCTCAAAAAAGCCGTCCGTCCGGAAACAGCCGGACAAACGGCGCAAGTTTTAAGCAGATGCTCAGACAAACTCGTAATAGATGGCGCTGACCGCCTTTTCAAAATCGTCACAATCCACGCCAACGATGATGTTCAGCTCACTTGACCCCTGATCGATGATGCGCACGTTGACATCGGCGACCGCCAGCGCACGGAACAGGCGCGATGCGGTGCCGCGCTTGCGGATGATGCCTCGTCCGACGGTGGCGATGAGTGCCAGATTGGAACTGATATCGATGGAATCGGGATGGCAGGTCTCGTTGATGCGGTCGATGATCTGCTGACCGTGCTTGGCGATTTCGCTGTCGGCGATGATGACGCACATCGTATCGATACCGGTGGGCAGATGTTCAAACGATACGCCGAACTCCTCCAAAGCCTGCAGTACCCGGCGACCGAAGCCCAGTTCACTGTTCATCATTGCCTTTTCGATGGACAAAAGTGCGAAGTTCTTGTGCCCTGCAACGCCGGTGATGGTGTCGTTGGCTTCACATTGATCTGCAGACATTACGATCATCGTGCCGGGAGCAGAGGGATTGTTGGTATTTCGGATGTTGGTGGGGATACCTGCCTTGCGCACCGGGAAGATGGCATCCTCATGGAGAACCGTGGCACCCATGTAGGACAATTCGCGCAGTTCGCGGTAGGTGAGCGTTTTCATGTAGCGCGGATTTTCAATGATGCGCGGATCTGCCATCATGAAGCCGTCCACATCCGTCCAGTTTTCATAGATCACGGCTTCCGCAGCGCGAGCAACGATGGCACCGGTGATATCGGAGCCGCCGCGAGAGAAAGTTTTGACAGTGCCGTCCGGAAAGCTGCCGTAGAAGCCGGGAATTACGGCGTGTTCATGGTGCTTGAGTTCGCGTGATACCTGATCGTTCGTCCACTCGGCGGCAAATCTGCCGTGCTTGTCGAATTTGATGATATCAGCGGAATCGATAAAGTCCCAGCCCATGTATTTTGCAAGAATGATGCCGTTGAAGTATTCACCGCGGCTGGCGGCATAATCGGGATTGTTGTCGCTGAGGATTTTTTTCTTGGCATCTTCCAACTGCTCGGTCAGATCCAAATCAAGCTCCAGTTCGCGTATAATATCCTGGTAGCGCTGAGCGACTTGAGCGAAGCATTCATCGATGCACTGTCCTTTTTCGGCAAGGCGGAAGCACTGATAGAGCAGGTCTGTAACTTTTATATCATCTTTAAAGCGTCGTCCCGGGGCGGACGGCACCACATATTTTCTTTCAGGATCCGACAGCAGGATGTCTTTCACCTTGCGGAACTGTCCGGCACTGGCGAGAGAGGAGCCGCCGAATTTGGCTACCTTGATATTCACTGACATTCCCTCCGATGCTGTGCGTCATCTATGATACACATACATGACATTATACAATTTTACAGAGCCGCTCGTCAAGGCAAAGATAAGTAACTCTCGTTAAAATCTATGACGAATCGACATTTCCGGTGCGGATTTTTCGGAAATTGCCTTAAAAAGCGGCGGAATGGATGAGCGCAAGGGTGCTTTTTACTGAAAGATCACGATTTTTGCGCCGCTGTGCACATCGAGCACAAGCTCGCGCATGATCTCTTCACTCACCGAAACGCAGCCTGCCGTATACGGTTTTCTTCCAAAGCAATGCAGAAATATGGCGGAGCCGAGATGAGGAATACACTTGGGGTTGTAGCCGATGACCATGCCGTAATGATAGCTCGGACGGTAGTCGATCATATGCTCATCGTCGGGGGAAGGTGAATATCCTTTGGGCGGTGCGCTGCTGTCGATCAGACGGTTGTAATGAGGACCGTTTTGACCGCACCAGTAGTGATGTTCGTTGAACTGAATGTAATTTTCGATGCGCTGTCCCTTCGAATCCTGCGCCGATGGGTCTTTAAGGATGCCAAAAGGCGTGCTTAGATCAAATGTGCCCAGAGGCGTTTTCATATCGCCTTCGCGCTGCTTGCCTGCGCCGGATTTGCCGATAAATGCATCGCAGGTGAACTGATGCACCCATGCACCGGCGGGATCTTTTTTAAAATAGCTCAAAAGTGCATTGCTGCCGCCCATGCAGCGCACCGCAATGATCTGATCGGTTTGTGAGGCGGCATCATGCGCTGCGCAGGGAAGTATATCAATATGCTTTGTCGTCATGGGGATTCACGTTCCTTGGCAAAAATTTGAAAAAACTGTTTCGCCCATTATACCACCTGCAGGCGCAGGTGTACATAAAGAAAACGTATTTGCAGCGGATTTGTATGCACTTTGTGTGCAGCAGAATTTTTTTCCAAGCCTATTTGCATAGTAATGGCATCAATTTAGGTATCGATATTGGGATAACAGCAGCCTTTTGACGTACGGCTTTTCCTTGCTGCAATGTCACGAGAAAAAGCTTTGTACAATACTCTCTAAATTTGAAAGGAGATGACTTCGGGATTTTGCACGAATCGGCTTGCACAGGTTTGAAGGGTATGATATCCTGTAGGGGAGGTGGATGAATTATGAATGATATGAACAATCGTCAGAATGAAGTGGATCAGGAAGGTGTCCGACTCAACAAGTGGATTGCGGACAGCGGTTACTGCTCGCGCCGCGAAGCGGATCGCCTGATCGAAGATAAAAAGGTCATGCTTGACGGCAGACTGGGAACGCTGGGCGACCGTGTTATGCCCGGAATGGTCGTCACGGTCAACGGCAAGCGGCTGGGACGTCATACCAGCAAGGTATACATTGCGCTCAATAAGCCGGAAGGCATCGTATGCACTGCCGATGCGCGTGAACCAATGAATGTGGTCGATTATGTGGGACACACCGAGCGTATTTTTCCCATCGGCAGACTGGACAAGGATTCGACGGGACTTTTGCTGATGACCAACGACGGCGAGATCGTCAATCGTATACTGCGCGCAGGCGGAAAGCACGAAAAGGAATATGTGGTCACGGTCAACAAGCCGATCACTGCAGAGTTTCTGCAGAAGATGGCGGAGGGCGTGGAGATACTCGACACCGTGACGTTGCCCTGTAAGATCATTCAGGAGACCAAGACCCGGTTCAGGATCATTCTCATTCAGGGTTTGAACCGCCAGATTCGCAGAATGTGCGAAGCGCTGGGCTATCGCGTGCTCACGCTTAACCGCGTGCGCATTATGAATGTCCATCTGGGCAGACTCAAGCCCGGTCATTGGCGCAATCTGACGCCCTCGGAACTGGAAACGTTGATGAACCAGCTCGATTGATTGTTGAAGAAATATATCGAAACCGTATATGCAGGGCATCACGTTTACAGACATCTAAAATTTTGCGTATCCTCTCTGCAAATTAGATAATAAGCTTGTTTTTTCGTGCCCTGAGGTGTGCATCTGCACGGGTTCTTTTGGAAGTTGCATTTATCGAAAATCGCCTCTAAAGGGTACAAAAATGGTATTCACTGGCAGTATTGCCTGTGAATACCATTTTTGTATATGGGCTGAAATTTGAGACCGAAAAGCCATTAAAAAAATACATTCTGCTTTGCTTGCAGACACACGGAAAACCGTGATACACCAATGAATCGTTTTGTGGTCAAAAAGAACAGCAGACAAACTGTTTCAAATGAGACAGTCCTTTTGTGATAAAGTTAAAGGGAGTCAGATGATATCGCTTTCGTCAAACGGATCGCCGCATTCAGGGCAGAAGCGAGGCATTTTGCTGGGATCGGCGTTGATGTCAAAGACGTACTCTCCGGGTTCTGCGCAGAAATCTACGACCTTGCCCTGATCGCTGACGATCATGCACTGTCCGTCAGCAACGGCGATTTTTGAACCGGAGGAAATGACGTTGTCATCCTCGGTACGGCTGCCGCCAAAGCGTCCCTTGGTTTGCTTCATTGCCTTGGCAGCAAGTACGTTTGCCGGCAGCGCGTCCACATAGAAAAACTCTCTCCACTGGCTGGCAAGCGTGCCGCCCAGTGCGCTTAGTCCTGCGCTGATAAGTCCCATACTGTATATCCTCCCGATTTAGTTTTTCGGATTGTTTGTTTCGATTTTCCTGCGTTTTGTCGTTTCATAGAGGAAGCGGTCATACCGTACGTCCAGCTCGAAGGAGCCTTCACGGATGTATTTGGAGGCTTCGTTTTGATGCACTGCTTGCTTGAGCTGTGCGGTCATACCACCCACCACGGCAAAAGCGGTGATGAGTGCGGCGACGGCGGTAAGAAGCAGTGTGCCGCTGCCCAACTGTTCAAACAGATGCAGCACCAGCGCGCCAAGGGCGAATACACCTGCGAAAATGCCGCCGCCCCATGAAAGAGATTTCTTCTTGTCGGCGGGCACGTCGCACGTCAGCTTTCCGGTCTGTCCGTTGATGGCGAAAGTGTAGGTCTTGCCCTTCTTTTCGGTGGTAATCAGCCATACAGGCATCAGTGCAGGGGTGATCTTGCCGCTTTCGGTGCGGATGCTGCGGCTGCGCTCAATGATGCGGTCATAGCCGTTTATGGTGGAACGCATGACGGAAGATACGCTGCTTTCCACGCGTTCTGCGGCGCGTCCCTGACATTCATCGGCATTCACGTCTGCATGATCGGCAAGGGAGCCGGCAAGTACGGCAGGCTGGAATTTTACTGCCGCACTCAGGTCATAAGGCTCCAGCGATTCGGTGATCTTATTATCCAGCTTTACGCTGCCGTCTACCGGAATGCTGTCAAACGTCATGCTGCCCTTACGGCGAACGATATAGTGCTCGGTGTGAGTGATCTCCCATTCGCCGCTGCGCTCAGTATGCTCCTTTTCAGCGTCGTAGACGATATTGGCATATGCGCCGCAGTCGAATAGCCAGTAGGGTACGAACAGTCGGCGCATATCGACAATGCGGTTGCGTCCGGTGAGAAACAGGTTGGGCAGCAGCTTCTTTCCCTTGAAGTACTCCTCAAACTGCTGCTGCGCCTGCTCCTTGGAGATGGTGAAGGGAATCACTTTCTCCGGCTTTACGCCGTTTTCCAGTCGATCGGGCAGAATGGTCGGGCTGCCGCAGTAGGGACATTCGGTGGCAGTGGTGGTTCCCTCGGTCATCAGCTCTGCGCCGCAGCTCTGGCAGATATATGCTTGAATCTGCGCGGCATCATCTGCGCTGAAACTCTCACAGGGCAGATCGAATTCGACGCAGCCGTCGGTATCGGCACTTTGCATGGTCTCTAATGCATCTAATTCATAGTCGTTGGAGCAGGAGACACATTCCAGTCTGACGCTGTCTGCACTGAATGTCAGCGGTGAGCCGCAGCAGGGGCATTTGTAGACGATCGTACTCATTGTATCCTCCGATCAGTATTATACTTCGGGAGCGAAGTGCATCAGCATGGTATCAAAGTAGTTCATGTCAAATCCGGTTTCGGTCCAAACGATTTCCATCATTGTGCCGAAGTAGTTGAGCTCAAAATTGCCGCTATCCAGCTTCTTCCAGGTGATGCCGGGGATCGCCGATCCGACGACCACGAAATCAGCCGAGCCGTTCTCATGGAAAGTCAGGGAGTATTCGCCGCCCAGCAGAGAAGCATCCAGCACGAAGCCGCTGACATCGGCATTAACGCAGACATACTTGACATCCATAAGCTGCGTGCTGTCTGAAGGTGCAGCAGGAGCCTGAGTGGGCGCGGCAGGCATCTCGGTGGGTGTGCCTGAGGGTACGGAAGGCAGGTCAGACTGTGCATCGCGGCTGTAGATCAGCCGTGCACCATCATCTTCCATATAGAGGTTGCCATTCTCATCGATGCGGAAGAGTATATCGTCGATCAGTGCGGCGCTGTCGGTCAAAGTCCATATGCCATGTCGTTCGCCGTCGCTATCGATCATATTCCAAGTGCCGTCGGCATTGAGGGTCAGTTCGCTGCTCATTCCGAAGTCGGCTGCAGAATACATTTCGTCGTCTATGCAGATCGCCAGAGCATACCACTTGCCGAAGAAGGCTTTGCCTTCCTCGCCGATGGCAGAAGGCTGCTCGGCAGATGCGGTGGGCACGGCAGTGGCTTCGGAAGAGATCTCGGGATCGATTTCGGGAGTAACTTCGGGAACGGTCACGGGAACTTCGACGGAAGCGGCAATGGAAAACTGTACGTCTGCGGCACGGAGAATGGCTTCGACATCTGCTGCGGTATCCTTTTCGCGGGTGCAGGGCTGAGAAGCGGAAATCACGGAGGGCATTTCCATGCTCCACATCACGCAGTTGAGCGCGCGATCAAGCTGATCCTCAGCAAGATTTTTCTCAGTAAAGACCGTCAGCGTGGATGCGGTGCCATAAATCAGACCGTCACGAGGCAGGATACTCAGATTGGAGGCTTCAAAGCAAATATTTGCCAGAGAGGGATTCTCGCTGACTGCACCGGTCTCCAGCGTCTTGCAGCGATCGGTGAAGTGCAGTGTGGTCAGATGAGCGTTGTTGTTGAAGGCGTAGTTTACCACCGTTTCAGCGTCTACCACAAACTCGGTGATACCGCTGCGG
>CAZYQB010000054.1:0-10353 GCA_964649595.1 uncultured Oscillospiraceae bacterium
GGTCTGGCTGAATGGCGAGATCATACTTTATTGGATGCAGATGCTTGCTTGACCTTTTTTCGCAGCAGCAGCCGCGCACATGGCTGTTCGATCAGGTGGGTGGCAAGTGCGCCGATGACAACGGCAGCTGCCATTGACAGCCATGTATACTGAGTCTGCCATGGCTGTTCGCCTGATAGATTGGGCTGTGCGGAGCTGTAGGGCGGAATATGCCATTCCTTCAGGCGCAGGGCGGCAAAAGCGTGCCAGATGTAGATATTGTAAGAGATCATCGACAGATAGCGCATGGGTTTAGAGGTGATGATACGGGTGATCCAGCTCAGCGACTGGCTGCCGAAGATCAGCAGCAGAGCGCCCATTGCCGAAAGCGGAAAGCGGCGAACCATCTGTCCGATGTGAATACCGGTATAACCGCCGGATGTACGCGACTGCATCCACATCATTTTATAGATCGCAATGCCGCACAGCACCGCAAGCACTGTCATAATGAAGCTTTTCCATCCGGCAGGGCGCGTATGACGGCACAAGGCGACGTAGATCATTGCGCCCATCATGCCGTTGGCGTATACGTCCAGCATGGCAGGCAGGCGGTTGAGGTGCAGAGAATAGTCTGCCATCGGATAAACATAGAAAAAGCGATAGGTGAACGCCGCACCTACCATCAGTACATAGGTCCAAAACGGCTTTTTCATAAATGCGCGGCATACAAACGGCGCGATCAGATAGAACTGAACTTCGACCGCCAGTGTCCACAGCACGCCGTTGAGCTGCGTTGAATGGTAGGAAAGCGGAAACAGGTTGTGTGTGAAGGTCAGGTGCGATAGAATATCCGTCCAGAAGTGTTCGGCGGAAATATAGTTCCCTTGAGGGATTGCATAAGCAAACAGCACGACGATAATGCAGAACAGATAGCTCGGCAGTATGCGCGCGGCGCGCTTTTTGTAGTATTCGCCGATGCGCGGAAGCGGTGTTTTTTCAAACAGATGGCGTGCGTAGGGCAAAAACAGCAAAAAGCCACTCAGCATCAGAAGGATATCCACCATCAAATAGCCGGTACGCACGATGGGATTGAAATCAAGCGTAAACGAGCCGATCTTCAAAACCGGGTTGAGCCACGACTGCTGCCAGATATGATACCATGCGATCAGCAGCACGCAGAATACTCTCATCAGATCTGCGGCTGCTACGAATTTACTGTCCGCCTGATGCGGCGCAGTGACGGCTTGCCATGCTTTTTGCATTCGGACACCTCTTTCTTCAGGAAGAATGTAGTTTAAAAAAGGGATTATCCATCATATTATCATATTGTTGCCGAAAAAACAATCCTCATTCCGCAGCGGAGATGTGCCTGATTTGACAGAATCTTCACTGCATGGTATACTGAAAAACAACACAAAAGAGGTGAGAAATGTATTGGAGAAGGGTTTTGTATATCTGGATGAGGCGGTAGAGGGCGTGCTGTGGGATGCAAAATACTTCTCTGCCGACAATTTCACCGGCGGCAGAGTGACCGGATACTGCGCAAACCGCGTGGTTGGAACGGTTGAGCTGGCGTGTGCGCTTCAAAAGGTGAGCGACGCGGCGCGAGCGCAGGATCTCAGGCTGGTGCTGTGGGATGCGTACAGACCACAGCGGGCGGTAGCACACTTTATGCGCTGGTGTGCGCAGGCAGAGGACGGGCGTACCAAAGAGAAGCACTATCCCAACGTGGAGCGCAGTGAAATGGTGAAAAAAGGCTATATCGCCGCGCGTTCCGGACACAGCCGGGGTTCCACCATCGATCTGACGCTTGCCGACGAGCAGGGCGATCTGCTGGACATGGGCGGCATATTTGATTTTATGGATGAGCGCTCGCATCACGGCTGCAAGGACATTACACCCCTGCAGCAGACCAACCGGCAGCTTTTGCGGCAGATGATGCTGGATGCAGGTTTTACCGATTATAAAAACGAATGGTGGCATTACCGCCTGAAGAATGAACCTTATCCGGATACCTATTTTGACTTTGTGATCGAATGAAGGATCCACCGGACAAAAAATGACCTGTCCGAAAAAGACAGGTCGAATGAGATGTGAGATGTTACTTTGTACCCAGCGTAAGCGGCATGGTGATCTCATGTCCGTACACATAATAGGTAAGCTCGGCGGTTCGGGTATAGGAAGCGGAATTGCTGCGGCTGGTCATCAACACCAGACTGATCTCCTCGGAATCGAGGGGCATGATATCCTCGATGGCAGGCTTAATCATCAGCACATCGCCATCCTGCGCGATGAGCGAGATCTGAAGCCATTCTGCCGGCAGCAGATTGTGGTTTTCCATGTCGATCGTATAGGTGATGAAGATGTAGTCGGCTGAACTCATGGAAATGTCGGTATTGTAGAGGATCAGATCGGGCGAGCCGACGGCGGCGGAGGCGGTGAGACTGTCGAATGCGGACTGGCGGTCTGCTGCCGATTCGACCAGCGCACCGGCAGGCATGACATCGATATTGGATGCCCAGACGATGTATCCGCCCAGCAATACGACGATCAATGTGACGACGGTGAGAAACTTTGCAAATGCTTTCATGCAGTTTACGCTCCTGACTGAATTATTGCCGCACGGCGAAGATATTACAATAATACCATGCCCAAGGGCGGCTGTCCATATGTTAGACGTGGTAGGAAGTGGTTTTTGTTCACGGTTTTTTGAAAATCATAACAAAAATCGCCATGAGCTTTGCATTGCTTTGAGTTATGCTATATACTATATAAAAACGCACTTTTATAAAAGGACAGGTAAGCGGCTTAAATCCGCCGGATTTTGAAGTCGGTCTGTTTGAATCGAGGGAGGTTTCGCGATGTCCTTGAAGATGCTGCTTGTGGACGGCAACAGTTTGCTGCACCGGGCTTTTCATGCGCTGCCCGTGATGACCAGCGAAAACGGTGAATATACCAATGCGCTGCACGGCTTTATGATGATGCTGCTGCGCGTGATTGCAGAGGAGAAGCCCGAACTGATCGCCGTTGCATTTGACCGGCACGCGCCTACCTTCCGCCATGTGCGCTATGATGCCTATAAGGCGGGGCGTGCGCCTACGCCCGACGAGCTTCGTGCGCAGTTTATCACCATTCGCGAACTGCTTGCCGAGATGAACATTACCATGCTCGAGAGGGACGGCTATGAAGCGGATGACCTGCTGGGCAGTATGTCGCTCAAGTGTGAGCATCAGGGCATCGATGCGCTCATCATCACCGGAGACCGCGATGCCTTTCAGCTTGCGGGCGAACACACCACCGTGTTGTATACCAAGCAGGGCATCAAGGATACCGAGCGCGTGACGCCTGAATTTATCCGAAACAAATACGGCGTGGAGCCGGTTCAGCTCATCGACGTAAAGGGTCTGATGGGCGATTCCTCCGACAATATTCCCGGCATTTCGGGCATCGGAGAAAAGACCGCGCTCAAGCTGATCTCAAAGTACGCTACAGTGGAAGCGGTGCTTGACAATGCCGAAACCGACCAGAAGGGAAAGCTGCGCGAGAGATTGATAAATGGTCGGGAGGATGCGTTGTTCAGCAAGTGGCTGGCGACCATCGACCGGCACGCACCGCTTGCTCAGGAGCCTAAAGATTGTCCGCTGAAGCGCATCGCAGACGGCGAGAAGATGCTTGCACGCCTGCAGCTCAGGCAGGTCTCCGCGCGGCTCAAGGCACTTGCCAAGGAATTGGACGCACTGAATGCGGATCTGTCGGCAGCAGATAAAAAAACTGAAGATAAAAAAACTGCTGCAGACGATACCGAGAAGAATATTCCTTCTCAGGGTACGAGAGAACTGCTGGATGAAGCGGCGTTTGCCGAGAGGATGATGCAGCTTCAAAGAGAATGTGAGGAAAGCGGCTGCCGGATCGGCGAACTTGCGCTGTCGATGGGCAGTCATCTGTCGGTCGCGGTTTGCGTCGGTCGGCAGATGCGGGAATTTGCGCTGCGTTTGGGCGGCGATCTGATTGAGATGGGTGCAAACGAGGAACAGGCGGCGGCGCTGATCGTGCCTGCGGCTGCCTACAGCGAACGCATTGTGCTGCATGATCTCAAGAATTGGTGCCGATTGGGACTTGAAATAAAGAAGGATCAGCAGGTATTCGACGTAATGCTGGCTGCGTATCTTATCAATCCGCAGCGGCGCGGCTTTTCGCAAAGTTCGCTGTACGAGGAAGCTTCGCTGCAGAGCGATGAGGTATTTTCCGCAAGGGCACTGCTGGAGCTTTGTCGGATCCAGGAAAAAAAGCTGTGCGCCGATAAAATGCACTCCCTGCTGACCGATCTGGAACAGCCCTTTGCGCAGGTGCTTGCCGAGATGGAGCAGATCGGCTTTATGACCGATCGAGAGGCACTGGTTCGATTGGATCAGAAGTTTTCCGAACGTATCGCTCAGCTGCTTGAGAGTATCCGACAGATTGCCGGTATCGCATTTAATCCCAATTCGCCCAAGCAGTTGGGCGCGCTGCTGTTTGACACGCTGGGACTTCCCGGCGGCAAAAAGACCAAAAGCGGCTGGTCTACCAGCGCAGATATCCTCGAGAGCATGGAGGATAAGCATCCGCTGATTCCTCTTATTCTGGAATACCGCAAATATACCAAGCTCAAGAGCACCTATGTCGATGCGCTACTGCGTCTGCGCGATGAGCAGGGACGGATTCATACCGTATTCGATCAGGTGGCAACGGCGACCGGGCGCATTAGTTCGCTGGAGCCGAATCTTCAGAACATTCCGGTGCGCACCGCACTTGGTCGTGAGATCAGAAGCGCGTTTGTGGCGCAGGAGGGCTGGGTGCTGGTGGATGCCGACTATTCGCAGATTGAGCTGCGAGTGTTGGCGCATATGTCGGGCGACGAAGTGATGTGCGAAGCGTTCAAGCTCGGTCAGGACATTCACACCCGTACCGCTGCGGAGGTATACGATGTGCCGATTGAATTTGTGGACGGCGAAATGCGCTCGGCAGCAAAAGCGGTCAATTTCGGCATCGTATACGGTATTTCCGATTTCGGGCTGGCGAAGAACATCGGTATATCGCGCACGGAGGCGGCACGCTTTATCGAGCGCTATCTGGGCAGATATCCTAAGGTCAAGCGCTTTATGGACAGCTGTGTCACGCAGGGCAGAATCGAGGGCTATGTGTCCACGTTGATGGGACGCAGGCGCTATCTGCCGGAGCTGTGCGACAGGAGCTACAATATCCGTCAGTTCGGGGAACGTGCTGCCATGAACAGTCCGATTCAGGGAACGGCGGCGGATATTATCAAACTGGCGATGGTGCGCGTGCATCAGGCGCTCAAGGAAAAGGCGCTCAGAGCGCGGCTGATTCTGCAGGTACACGATGAACTGATCGTGGAGGCACCGCAGGAGGAAGCCGAAGCGGTGAAGGCGCTGCTCATGGAAACCATGCAGAGCGTGATGCAGCTCAATGTGCCGCTGACGGCGGAGGTCAATGTGGGCATGAGTTGGTTTGACTGCAAGTAGCGTGTGCCTGAGCGAAATCCATACGGGGATCGTGCGGAGAAATAGCTCTCCGCAAAGAAATATATAGGGAGCGTAAGTCATGAGTATCGACAAGAAAGCCTATATCGTAGGCATCACAGGCGGCATTGCCACCGGCAAAACGACCGCAACAGATCATCTTCAGTCGTTGGGGGCGCTGGTATTGGATGCCGATGTAGAATCAAGAGCCTGTACTGCGCCGAATGGTCCGGCACTGCCTGCCATTCGCGCGTATTTCGGTGATAACGTGTTTCATGCGGATGGGACGTTGGATCGTCACGCATTGGGACGAATTGTGTTCGCCGATATCGAGAAGCGTCATGCGCTGGAAGCCATCATTCATCCGATGGTGCAGAGAAAAATCCTTGCTGACATCCATGAAGCCGGACGCAGAGGAGAGCGCATTATCTTTTTGAGCGTGCCGCTTCTGTATGAAACGGGCATGGACGCACTGTGCGATGAAACGTGGGTATTGACGATTGACCGCGAAATGCAGATCAAGCGCCTGATGGAGCGCGATTCGATCACCCGCGAGGCAGCGCTGCGCCGCATAGACAGTCAGATGTCCGGGGAGGAGCGTGCGGCGAAGGGCAATGTTATTATTCGGACCTCCCGTTCGGTGGAGCAGACCCGAATTGACGTGGCGGTGCTGTATCGTGATCTCAAAAAGAGGTTGGCATGAAAACGCATCGCGTCGATACGACGCTGATCGTGATATTGCTGGTAGCCTCATTATTGACACTGGGCGTTTACTATGCAGGGCAGTATCTGGAAGACCAGGAATATATCCGATATCCCCTGCGCTATGAAAAGCTGATTGTGAAGTATGCCGAGCGCTATGATCTGGAACCATGGCACATTGCAGCGGTAGTGCTGTGTGAATCGCGGTTTCGCGAAAGCGCTACCTCAGAGGTGGGAGCGCGGGGACTGATGCAGATCATGCCGGAAACCGGCAAGTGGCTTGCTGAGAAATTCGGCGATAAATATAAAGATAGTATTTTATATGATCCGGATACCAATTTGAAATACGGCTGCTGGTATCTGAGCTGGCTGATGGAGCATTACGAAGGAGACATCAGGCTGGTCACGACGGCGTATCATGCCGGAAACGGCACGGTGGACAGATGGTTGGCAAATCCCGAGGTCAGTCCGGACGGAAAAACCATTCCGGTGATCCCATATGAATCCACCAGAATATATGTGGAGCGTGTGCTCAAGGCATATGAAAAATATCCGAAGCTGTACGATTTTGAGGCGATCTGTGCGAAATATTCCACAAAATAACGGATCGCGTATGCATAAACAGAGAGGACTTGTCCTATGAAAAAATATATCGGATGGAGGAAACGGTGTGTGGCGCTGCTGCTGGGCGTGCTGCTGCTGCTGGGCGGCTGCGCTCAAAAGGAAGATATTCCGCAGATACAGATACCGGCGGCAACGCAGACACCGTCGGACAGCGGCTTTGCTCCCGCACAGAATTACAATAATTCATCCGGTCAGAGCAATGTAATCGAGGGAACCATGCAGCAGTCAACCGCCGATCTGACCATTGGATATGTGGCGGCGCCCGGCAGCGATCTGCATCCGCTGCGCGGCAACTCAAAAGACCTCAACAGCATCAATCATCTGGTGTTTGAAAGCGTGGTCGAGCTGGATGAGACCCAGCAGCCGGTTCCGCTGCTTGCCGACCGGTGGGAATATGACGGCATCGCATGGACGTTTTATCTGCGGCAGGGCATCGTGTTTCATGACGGCTCACCGCTGACAGCGTATGATGTGATCGCCTCATGGGAGGATATACTGCTCAACGAGTCGGTCAGTCCTTATGCGGCTCGAGTATCCTATATTCAGGAAATGAGCGCCATTGACGATCACACACTGCGCGTAGTGGGCAACGATATTGCCTATATGACGCTGTATGCCATGACCTTCCCGGTCGTGCAGCGCTATTCGCTCGATTCCGAACTGCCCCGCGGCACGGGACCTTACTGGTATATCCGATATGATTCCTATACCATGCTGCGTTTGGAACGCAATCCGCTTTGGTGGAAGCGCCAGCCTTATATCGGCAGCATCAACTGCCTGAGATATGATGAAACGGTGGACGCAGTGACCGCGCTTTCCACCGGTGAGATCGAGGTGCTGGCGACCCGTGAGGCAGCCGGAGCACTGAGCAGACAGCTGAGCGACCGAACTACGCTGGACTACAGCACGATCACATGGGAATGTATGGTGCCCAATTTGACGACCAGTCTGCTGAGTGATCTGACCGTGCGCAAAGCGATCATGTATGCCATTGATCGTACAACGCTGGCGGATACCGTTTATCTGGGTATGGTGCAGGAAAGTGAAGTGCCGGTGGTACCCGGAACTTGGCTTTACGAAAGTCAGAGCACTCAGTATAATTATAATGCGGAGCGTGCATATCAGATGCTGACCGAAGCAGGCTGGCATGATTCGGATGGCGACGGAATCCTGGACAGAATCAAGGACGGTATGTGGCAGGATCTGGAGATCACGCTGGTCACCTATAACGAGCCGGGCATTGCTATTCGGCAGGAGGCAGCAAAGCTGATCGCCGAGCAGCTCGGGAGAATAGGGATCCGTGTGAATATAAAGGTGACCACTAAAAGCGGAATGAAAGATTGTTTTAAGAACAATAATTTTGATCTGGCGCTGGTCGGATTCAACCTGAGCGAAATGCCTGATCTGAGCTTTCTGCTTAAAACAGGCGCAAACGGCAACTGTTCGGAGTATTCCAGCACTACGATGGATAATCTGCTGGAGAATGCCCGTCTGGCAGGTACAGCGGAACTGCTCAAGAAAGAAATGAGCGATATACAGATGCTCGTCGTCCAGGATCTGCCGGTGATGGGTTTGTTTTTCAGGACGGGTGTATTGATCAGCACCATTGACATAGACGGCTTGAATGGTATTCGGGAAACTCATGCGCTGCGCGGTCTGGAATTCTGTCAGCTCGATTGACGAAAAGGTATGGAAATTGAAAAAGATAAAAATCCCTTCTCTGCTTATTTTGCGGGGAAGGGATTTTGTGCGGTATGGATGAATGGAGCAAGTGAACAAGGGCATTAAAAGCGATATCTGAAAGATTTCTTCTCAGAGCGATGTCATCGAGTCAAGAACAAACATAGGAGGAAAGATCGGTACCGGTTTTATCTCAAGGTCTGCGTTTAAGCAGATAGGGTCGGAATTACAGCGAAAGCGTGATATGTTCGCCTGCGCGTACAGAGACGGAGGGCATATGCTCCTGATAGTAGAGGGAAAGAGGTTTCTTCTGAGATTGTACGCTTTCGATCATGACTTTTACCTGCGCGTCATACGCGGTCGGATTTTCGATATGCAGCAGGTCGCTTTCAATATATGCGTTTACATGGTCGGATACATAAATATTTTTCGTATCCGCCGTGACGTATATGCCGGGAACCTCCAGATAGTTCATCATGCCGCTGACCTCTGGCCATGATGCCGAGCCGAAGATCGAATCGCCTATGCCGCTTCTGCCTTCCCAATCGGACATATTGACGCGCTCGCAGATTTCGCCGGGGCGCATGAGATCGCCTGCAGTGGTGTACAGCGGTGCGGTGGGGCAGGAGGCGGTCTGCGGAATGAAACGCGCGATCTCGCTCATGATGCGCAGATAGCTTTCATCGCCCGTAGCGCGATACAGCTTGAGGTATGCCGAGGCGCTGAGCGTGCACAGACCGGGCGCGGAGTGTTTGTTTTGTACGTTTGCCCATACGCTGCCGATGGTACACACGCCGCGTTTGCCGAACCGGCTGTTTTCGGGGAAGGCATAGTTGTAGGATACGACCCAGCTGGCAAGCTGATGGGCGGCATCACGCGCCATGCGCAGCCATTCATCGGTTTGATCCTGCTCATAGAGCACCACGAAGCTCTCCAGCAGTGCGGCGGAGCTTTCGGAATCGGGACACTGCAGAATTTCGCCCGGACCGCCGGTGGTTATACCCTTGAGCGTTGCATCTTTATAGAAGAATCGACCGATCTCGCGGGCGCATTCGGCATAGCGGCTCTCGCCTGTGATTTCATAAGCGGCGCATAGTGCGGCAGGAGCAAGCGCGCCCGCAGTGGAGCCGCCTGCCACGATCTCTCCGGTCTCGGCATTTACAAACTGACCGAGCTGACCGTATTTCTGCCACAGGCGCATGAGCGCATCTGCGCCGGAAGCGGCGCTGCGCAGTATGCGGTCGTCAACGGCAATGCCTGCCTTCTGCAGTGCAATGATCTGCTTGAACATATAGTACACCATGTCGGCGTGCTTGCGGATGAGCAGCATATTGTATCTGCCTTCGTATTTCCCGAAGCAGTCGTGATATATCTTGCCCTCATGCACGATGCCGTAGTAAAAGCCGGTGCTGCTTTGATATTTTGCGGCGAATTTAAGTGTGTCGATGGCTCTCTCTTTGGACAGCTCGCTTCCGTGAACGATGGCAGGCAGTGTGTTCATGCCGCCGCCTACCCAGCCCGCCTGCCAGAAGGTGAACTTGTTGACGGCGCTTTTTTCCACTGTATCGAGATGATAGAAGCGATACTGCGAATTGTAGCGGTGTGTGTCAAACAGCGTCTGCAGCATTTCATTCAGAACGCTGCCGGGCAGCGAGGCAGGTATATTGCCTTCGGACAACTCGGCGCGCTTTTTGAAGAAGGCTTCATACAGCGCGGGAATGTCCGCGCAGGAGAAGGTGAATACACGGTGGGCGATGCGCGTTTTATCGCCTTCCTTAACGCTTAGCGGCGCATCCACATGGTCATTTACGCGCAGAGAGGGGACGCCCTCATACCAGCGGTATACCAG
>CAZYQB010000055.1:0-2612 GCA_964649595.1 uncultured Oscillospiraceae bacterium
GTAACAAAAAATACCAACCTCTCATTCTGAAAGATTGGTATTTTTCTCCTTTGTTGTCAAGTCGCTTATCTAAATGACATTGTGCCCGAAGGCAGCGGAGACTTTTTTTCGCAGATGTGCAAGTGTGTTACCACTCGCGCCATTCTTCGGTGATATCGTCAGAGGGATCGCTCAGACCGCATTCTACAGCGCTTTGCTGAATAACTTCGCAAAGTGCTTCGCGCTCATCGGTTTCGATGAGGGAATAGTCTGTTGATTCATCCAGATCATTGAGCGCAAGAATAAGCTCCTTGACCTGCTCCATGATCTCTTCATCCGTGGGCGAGGACAGCTTTGACAGCGCCTTCAGATACTGCAGCATAAGCAGCTTGCATTGAACGACATTCTCTTCGGTGTAGCCGCAGTCTACATCATCCTCAGCACACAGCTCCATATAGGAAAGCATAGGATCAATGACTGTTTCCAAAACCATTTTCTGATAATGCAGAAATTCCATGTTGAAAGTCTCCTTTCTAACGTCATGCAAAAATTATATCACACACAAAAAAAGAATGTCAAATCGCCCATGGCTTTCCCGATTGAATGCAGCAATGCACTGTGATATAATGAACAAAATATTATTTTCATTATAGGAGGAATAGAAATGCTGCATTTTTCCTGTGACTACAGCGAAGGCGCACATGAAAGCGTGCTGCGCCGACTGATCGAAACCAATATGGAGCATCTTTCTGGCTACGGCTCGGATAAATACACACAGTCTGCCAAGGAGAAAATTCGTGCTGCCTGCAGCGCTGAAAATGCGAACATATTTTTCCTCGTCGGCGGCACGCAGACCAATGCCGTCGTGATTGATGCACTGCTTGACCGCTATGAAGGCGTAGTTTGCGCCGAAACGGGTCACATCAACGTGCATGAGGCAGGCGCGATTGAATTTACCGGGCACAAGGTAATGTCTCTGCCGCACCATGAAGGAAAACTCTGCGCCGAAGATGTAGAACAATACGTTGAAACCTTTTGGGCAGACGAAAATCACGATCATATGGTATTCCCAGGCATAGTCTATATTTCCCATCCCACCGAATACGGCACGCTGTACACGAAGGAAGAACTCAAGGCACTTTCCGCCGTCTGCCGCCGATTCGATATGCCGCTGTATATGGACGGAGCGCGACTGGGTTATGGATTGGCAAGCCGAAACACCGATGTTTCGCTGAAGGACGTCGCACAATATTGTGATGCGTTCTATATCGGCGGCACAAAAGTCGGTGCATTGTGCGGTGAGGCAGTCGTATTTCCGCGCGGCAATGCGCCCCGGCATTTTATGACCATCGTCAAGCAGCGCGGCGCAATGCTGGCAAAGGGCAGACTGCTGGGCATACAGTTTGATGCGCTGTTCACCGACGATCTGTATATGACCATCAGCCGTCACGCCATCGATATGGCTGAACAGCTCAAGCAGGGCTTAAAAAGCCTCGGTTATTCTCTCCTGCTCGACTCCCCCACCAATCAGCAGTTCATCATCCTCGAAAACGAACAGATGGAGGCACTGCGCAATGATGTGACGTTCAGTTTTTGGGAAAAATACGACGAGAACCACACCGTCATCCGCTTTGCGACCAGCTGGGCAACCACGCAGGCTGATGTAAACGAACTCATAGCGCAGCTCAGAAAATAAGCGCTGAAATAGAAATAAGGAAGTATCTGCTTTTACAGAGAAATCAAACAGTTTCCCTCAAGCGAATACTTCCTTTTGCCATCACTTTATTTATAGCTAAAGTGATTTACTTGGTCAGACCCAGCGCCGCCTTGATGGACGGCAGGATGCCCTCCGCCATGCGATAGAAGCCAATGTCGTTGGGATGCGTGCCGTCCATGGTGCAGCAGTCGCGGTCTCTGCCGCCCCACAGCAGGCGACCGTCCACAAACCATACCTTCTTGTCGCCTTCACTGCGCGCGCGCATATAGGTGCGCATGATGATTTCGCGGCGCACGTCGGCATCCTCGGGATCGCGGTCGGTGTCAGGCATGGAAACCATAATGATGGGCAGCTCACTCTGCGCGTCGCGGATGATCTTATAGAAGGGATAATAGGTTTTCTCCAGATGCTCCGCGGTGGGCGCGTTGTGATCGTAGTCCAGCACAAATGCGCTCATTTTGAGCGAAGCGATATACTGCGCCATCTTCGGCTCACCCTTGGCATTGCCGGAGAAGCCCAGATTGATATAATCGCAGTCCAGCCAGCGGGAGAGGAAGGACGGATAGGCATTGCCCGGCTTGGAGGCGCAGCCGCCCTGCGTGATCGACGAGCCGTAGTATACGACAGGATCGGGAAGTGTGTAGGCGCGTGGTCCTTCAACGATGCTGCCCTCCTGAAGACCGATCCATATTTCCTTTACGCCGTTGTACAGACCCAGATTGATCTCGATATCCTTTACGCCTTCGCCGCGCAGATTGGCGATGCCTTCAAACCAGTCGCAGCGCGGATTCATCGGGCGGAAGGTGGTGATCGAAACACCGTTTACGAACAGGTCGGCGCCCGAAATGCCGGTCAGCGGCATATGCGGCATCAGACCGCCGCCGAAGGATTTGGTGCAGTAGGCAATGTATGGGCT
>CAZYQB010000055.1:2622-10079 GCA_964649595.1 uncultured Oscillospiraceae bacterium
CTGTTGGTGCGGAAACGAATGCGTCCGCCGGAGGTGTGACGCGCAAGCGCCGTTACACCTTCGCTGATGGTGTCCATTACGTTCTCCGGCAGGCGGTAGAACTTGTTCTTCTCCACTACCGCCAGACCATGAACGACAAACGGCGCGGAGGGAATGTTGTGCCATTCAACATCAGTTTTGTCGATCTGGCTGCCGACGAGGAAATTCTTGTCGATCTGGGTAATATCGGTCTGCATGAGATCACTGCCTTTCATATGTGTTATGAAACCATCAATTCAAAACCAATTTATCTCCGGCTACGAGATCATGGAACCTCTCGCCCATCATTTCGCGCATCAGTTCATACTGCGCCTCTCCGCTGCGGCGTTTTCGCTCAACACTCAATCATGATGTATCGGTCGGCTCCTGTAAATGGACTGCTCTTACAGATCTATTATACACAAAGCGCATCCAAAAGTATATAATATGCTTTTCAAAAGTCAAATCGAACAAAAAAGAGTACTTCCCACAGCAAATGCTTATACATTCGGTATGGGAAGTACCCTTCTTTCATTTTATCCTCACATTATCCTCGCAGCACTCTCTGATAATCACTTGCCGCCGTACTGCGCGCAGATCTCTTCATAGCTTTCATGCGTGCCGATGTCGATGCACTCGCCGGAAAACTCATAGGCGCCCAGTTCATGCTTCTGCCGAAACAGCCACTCGGGAAAACGTCCGGGAGAATCGGGATTGCCGCCGGTCAGCAGATATTCCTTGATTCTGGACAGCGTATCTTTCTTGTAGAGATAGAGCGCATAGATGCCGGTGTGGCTTTTGGGCTCATAGGGCTTTTCCTCCAGAGAAAGCACCTTTCCGGTCGCATCCAGCTCGGCTACCGCAAAGCGGCGCAGCGTCTCAACATCCGGAATATAGCCTGCCAGCAGCATATCGCGGTTCTGCTGCTTAAAAGCATCCACAAACAGAGTCAGCGGGAAGGTGAAGAAGTTATCGGAGGCTGCCACCAGCACGTCGTCACTGAGATCAGCACGGTCGAGAACGAACTGTATATCTCCCACTGCGCCCAGACGGTCATCATTAGACACAGTACCGTCATCCCAGACCTTGAAGGTCAGATTGGGATAGCGCTTTTCCTCGTCTGCCTGCTTTTTCCAGTTCTCAAACTGGGCAGCAAACTTATGATTGGAGATAATATGCACCTCAGTCATATCGGAAATTTCGGCAATGCCTTCTACCAGATAGTCCATCATGGGCTTGCCGCCGATGGGCAGTAGTGCCTTGGGCAGATTGAGCGTCAAAGGATACAACCGCGTGGCATAGCCGCCGGCAAGAATGATCGTTTTCACTGCTCTTTTCACTCCTCTTGAACATTATACTTTCCTGCGTATACTTTTTCGTTTTTATAGGTGTTCCAGCGTCAGATCGGCATATTGCGCGCCGGTGATGGCGATGATATGCTCGGCAGAAAGCTCAAGCTGCTGACCGATGCGCCCCGCGCTGACGAATATATTCTCGCACAGGATCGCGTTTTCGTCGATGCGCGTAACGAACTGCTTCTTCATGCCGATGGGACTGCAGCCGCCGCGCACATAGCCGGTTACTTTGTTGATATCCTTGACCGGGATCATGGACACCGCTTTCTCGCCCACCGACTTTGCCGCTTTTTTGAGATCCAATTCCGCCGCCACCGGCACCACGAACACGAAATATGCGCCGGATCTTCCCTGCGTGACCAGCGTTTTAAACACGTTTTCCACCGGCACACTCAACATTCCTGCCACCGTCACGCCATCCACCGCTTCCTTACAGGGATAGCTATGCAGCCGGAAAAACAGATCTTTTGCCTTACAGTAATTCTCTACAATGCGCACCGCATTGGGTTTTGATTCCGCCATGTTGGCTCCTCTTGATTCAATTAATTCAGTCCTTGTCCGTCAAAAAACGAACGATGGGTTCCGTATTCTCCAGCGAATGCGGATGATGACCGCAGCCTCTCTTTACGATCATTTCGATTCTTCCGCCTGCGACAGCATACTTTTCGGCAAACGGCACACCGTTTTCATCAAGCGGCACCACATCGTCGGCATCGCCTGCCACAATCAGAATCGGAATATGCCGCGCTGCCAGCTCCTGCACACGGTCAAGCGGATTTCGGTCAAAGGAACGCGCCGCGCTCTCATCAAGACAATAGCACGCCTTGCACTCCTCCCACTCTTTTCTGCCGCCGATGCCCTTGCCCCAGCCTGCCGGCCATGAGCGAATGTCCAGCACCGGCGCATCGAGATACATTTTATCCACATACTGAGGATAGGCAAGCGCATAGTTCACCGCATACAGTCCGCCTGCGCAAACGCGCCGAAAAATTCGGTGCGCCATACCCACGGATTGCCCTGCGCCGCTTTATGCGAACGCACCAGAATACAGGGATATCCCTGAAATTCAAAATCGATTCTCTCAAAGCCGCACCAGAGCGCCATATGCGCCGCACCTCACTCTATTGGTATTACTTTTTTGTATCTCCATGCTTTGCGACCTGCTCGTTCCAAAGATCGATATCACCGCATCCGAGCGACACGACAATATCGCCCTCATGCCAGTGCTCGCGCATATAAGCTTCGGTATCATCAAAGCTGGGGGTATGCACGGCATTTACGCCACGTGCGCGCAGACCTTCCACCAGCATATCGCTGTTGATAGTGGGATCGACCTCCTCGCGCCCCTTGCCCAGACAGATATCGGTAATGACCACCTTATCCACCTCGTCAAAGGTCTCCATAAAGCCGTCAAACAGCGTCTTGGTGCGCGAATAGGTATGCGGCTGCCAGACTGCCCACAGCTCATTGTGCGGCTGAAGGGAGGCAATGTGTAGTGCATTCTTCATCTCGGCAGGATTGTGCGCATAGTCGGTATATACGCGCACACCATCGGTCACGCTGGTCAGTTCAAAGCGGCGATGCGCTCCGGTAAAGGTAGACAGTATCTCTCCCACGCGGGTCATGGGCAGCTGGCAGATCTCCGCCACCGCGATGCACGCCAGCGCGTCGATCAGGTTATGCTCGCCCGCTACGCTCAGCTCCACTTCCATCAGCTGATGACCATACAGCGTTGCGGTAAAATACGCTCTTCCCTGCTCGTCATAGCTGATGTTCTCGGCGCGGATCTCGTTGTGTGGCTCCAGACCGAAAGTACGAGTGCGGCAGCGCGCAGACTCCAGCACACGGCGCACTCTCGGATCATCACCCCAGCCCACGCACCAGCCGTTCGACGGGATCAGGCAGGCAAATTTCTTGAAGGTATTCTCGATATCGTCAATGTCCTTGAAAAAGTCCAAATGATCCTCGTCGATGTTGAGAATTACGCCGATGGTGGGAAACATCTTCAAAAAGCTGGCTTTGAACTCGCACGCCTCAGCGATAAAAAACTCATTGCCGCCCAGAATGGTGCCGCCGCCCAGCGCGGGCAACTCGCCGCCGATATGCACCGACGGATTGGCACCGGCTTCCACGAACACCTGAGAGATCATGGCAGTGGTTGTGGTCTTTCCGTGGGTACCGCTGACGCAGATGGCTTCGTCAAACGCACGCATCAGTCTGCCCAGCAGCGTGGCGCGCTCGATCTGGGGAATGCCCAGCTTGGCAGCCTCCGCACGCTCGCAGTTGGTCTCCGGAATGGCAGCGGTATACACCAGCATATCCGCACCATGCACGTTTTCGGCGCGATGACCGACTGACACGGAGATACCCGCTGCCTCCAGCGCTTCGGTTTTATGAGAAGCAGTCTGATCGCTGCCGGAAACAACGCAGCCCTGCTTCTTCATCAAGAGTGCCAGACCCGACATGGAACAGCCGCCGACACCCACAAAATGCAGTTTTTTGCCCTGACCCTGAACGGACATAGTACTCATCCTCACTTTAATATATTTGATCTTCAGAGAAGTTCTCTTGCATACCCACAGCATCAGCTTAATGGGAAAACCGTCAACAGACGCCCTTCTCGAAGGAGATGCCTGCGGTACAGACTGGGGGAGTTCGCGGCACATTTCCGTTAAGTTGATGCCTAAGCTGGCAGCACCGCCGATATAACGCAGTATTATTCTTATTGTATTATACGCCACGATACGCACTTCCTTCAATCAGAAAATCAAAAGCATTCCCATCAATTTATTAAGAACTGGTTATTTCTTTCATTACTTTGATGAGTTGCTCTGGAAAGATAAAGCAATCTGTCTTATAATGAACTTTGTATGAATTGAATGAATATCCGCAGGAGGATACGTCAGCATGGAGCGAGTAAAGAGAAACGAGCGCATCGGTGCAATGGCACGGATACTGACCGGCGCGCCCAATCGAACGCATACCCTGTCCTATTTCGCCGAAATGTTTGGCGCTGCCAAGTCTACGATCAGCGAAGATTTAAGCATATTGGCAGGAACATTCCGTTCCTTCGATTTGGGCGAGCTGCTCACCATTCCCG
This sequence comes from uncultured Oscillospiraceae bacterium, assembly GCA_964649595.1. Taxonomy (GTDB): domain Bacteria; phylum Bacillota; class Clostridia; order Christensenellales; family Aristaeellaceae; genus RGIG2066. Next base: position 7,096 of record CAZYQB010000055.1, read on the forward strand.
GTGCTGCGGGCGGCGTAATCTATCGCCCCATCCGTTCGCGCGAAAGAACCCTTGAATCCATCCGCGCTATTTCACAGCGTCTTTCCCAAAAAGGACGGCTGCTGCCCGGAGATTTCCTCTACACCACGGATGTCACCTGCGATCCGACCTGCGCCGAAGTAATGGGCGAAGTGTTGGCGCGCCGCTATTACGATATGGCGCCCGACTTCATCCTCACGATGGAGACCAAGGGCATTCCGGTAGCTATGGCGACCTCACGAATGCTCAATGTGCCTCTGGTCATTGCCAGAAAGGATTCCCGCGCCTATGAGGGACCCGCTATCAAGCTCAACTACACCACAGGCAGCGCCGTAAGTTCTATGGAAACGATGGCGCTGGCACGCCGTGCGGTCAAGCCCGGTCAGCGCGCACTCATTATCGATGATTTCATGAAGGGCGGCGGCACGCTTCGAGGAATGCACGATTTGATGGAGCAGTTTGAGGTGACCGTAATCGGCACGGGCGTGGTCATTGCCACCGCCGAGCCGCAAAACAAGCGCGTCAGAAACGTGACGGCTCTGATGATCCTCAAAGAAGTAAACCGCGAGAACAATTCCGCCCTCGTTACCCCTTCCGACTGGCTGGAAGGCGAAAACTGGTAAATCCCTCTGCCTCTCTTAAAAAACGTCCTATTTACACCAAACAAACATACCAAACAAACGGAAGGAGATTTTCTCATGGCAGATAAGCTCGCATTGGTCATGGCTGCCGGAGCCGGCACCCGAATGAATTCCGATCTCCCCAAGGTACTGCACAAGGTATGCGGCATTCCCATGCTGGGACACGTTTTGAATGCTCTTGGCGATGTATGCAGCGAGCATTTCGTCATCGTCAATCATAAGAAGGAAGAAGTCATCCGTGCCTATGAAGGTAAGACCCGCTTTATCGAGCAGGTCGCCGGCGGCTGGGGCACCGGCTGGGCGATCACCTGCTGCATGGATGAACTCAAAAAGCACAAGGGCATGGTCATCGTCACTGCGGGCGATATGCCGTTAGTGCGCACCGAAACCTTTGCCCGTCTGGTCGCCGAGGTGGAAAGCGGCAAATTCGCTGCATCACTTCTGATCGACACGGTAGATAATCCTTTCGGCTACGGGCGTATCGTGCGCGAGGACGGCAATGTAGCCGGCATCGTAGAGCAGAAGGATCTCACCGAAGATCAGCTCTCCATCCGCGAGATCAATGCCTCGGTATACTGCTTCGATATCGATGCCCTGCTCTGGGCGCTGCCGCAGCTCAATAACAAGAACAGCGCCAACGAATACTACCTCACCGACGTCATCGGCATCCTTTACAAGGGCGGCTATGCCGTAACTGCCGTTCCCGTTGAGGACAAGGCTGAATGCATGGGCGTCAATAACCGCGAACAGCTCGCCGATGCCGAGCGTGAGATGATCGCTCGCACGAACGCAAGATAGTCTCTCCCTGAACTTATCATAAGGGCTGCTGCACTAAGCGATGAATGATCTTTACATAAGACCACCCTTAGTGCAGCAGCCGTTTATTCTGTATATATTCCATGTTGCTGGTTTCAGCAGAATCCGAGGTGAATACCGATGTATCTGGTAGTAGGTCTGGGCAATCCGGGCAGCAAATACTCCCGTACCCGTCACAATGTAGGCTTTGATGTGGCTGAACTGTTGGCAGACCGGCTGGGCGTGCGCATCACAAAGCTCAAATGCAAGGCTCTGTATGCTGAAGCGAAGGTAGGCAGCGAACGAGTGATCATCGCGCAGCCGCAGACATTTATGAATTTAAGCGGTCAGAGCGTGGTAGAACTGATGAACTGGTTCAAGGTACCCGTTGAAAATCTGATCGTATGTTATGATGATATTGATCTGGAACTGGGCGCACTGCGCGTTCGCGCCAAGGGCAGTGCAGGCACTCACAATGGTATGCGCTCGATCGTGTATCTGCTGGGCAGCGATCAGTTCCCCCGCGTGCGCGTGGGCATCGGCAAACCGGCTCCCGGCTGGGATCTCGCCGATCATGTGCTCGCTCCCTACCGTACGCCTGCCGAACGCGAGCTGGCTTTCGGCGGCTATCAGGATGCGGTGGATTCGATCATCGACCTCATCAAAAACGGCGTGGAATCCGCTACCCGGCTAGCAAGCGAAAGAACCGCGCTGCGCTATCCCAAGGAAATCAAGCCCAAGAAGGACAAAAACGGCAGCAATAAGCTGACCTTCTCCGAAGTCGGGCATCACGCATGGGATCGCATCCGCGCCGGAAAGCTCAGTGGCGCCGCCTGCTGCGTGATGATGGACGAAAAAAATGCCTATCAGGGAATGTTCGGCACGGCAAATATAACCACCGGCGAAAAGCTGAAGAAAGATACCATGTTCCGCTTTTCCTCTATGACCAAGCCGATCACGGCAGTCGCAGTCATGATGATGGTCGAGCGCGGTCAGCTTGATTTGGATGCGCCGGTCAGTGTGATCCTGCCGGAATTTAAGGATCTCACCGCACGCGAGCTGCTGACCTGTTCTACAGGTGCCGACTGCGGCTCGGTCGAGGCATTCGACGTTCTGGCAAAACTGGTTGAAGTGTTGGCGAAAGTAGATTTTGCCACCTTCGTAACGCTGATGATCTTTGAGCCTCTCAAAATGAAGAATACCACATGGTTCCCTGCTGAGGAGCAGCTCAGGCGCATGGTCACGCTGTATACGCTTGAAAATGACACGCTGTGCGAATGCAGTATGCCTCAGAACAGCTATGCAAGCGGCAGCACGGGGCTTTGCGGCACGCTGAGCGATTATGTGCGCTTCGCGCAGATGCTGCTGCACGAAGGTGAACTGGACGGCATACGGATCCTCGAAGCAGACAGTGTGCGCACCCTCACGCAGATCATCAAGCCTTTCTCGGACACCTTCGCTCTGAGTGGAGAATATGGTACGCATTTCTGGATCGATCCCGAAAAGAAGCTGACTGCCGTATACATGACC
>CAZYQB010000056.1:0-9951 GCA_964649595.1 uncultured Oscillospiraceae bacterium
CGAGTGTCTACTCTATGGGGACTATATCAGAATCGACAGGATGCGGTTTTTATATTGCCTACATTTCCGTATTAGTGTTCATTCGTGTTCAAATCGCCCTATCCCTACTGCGGCTTGCTATAGAGATAGATGAAGTAATATTGATCGCCTTCGCGATACATTCCCGCCTGCTGGAGTGCCGAAATACTGGATTCATCCAGCGCTGTCACACTCAGGGAGACCGTTTCTCCCTCATTTGCCGGAACATATTCGGTATCAGAATAAAAAGCATTCAGCTCTTCGGCAGTCATTTCCGATGCCACGCCCAATATAATGGCAGCCGTGGTTCCGCCTTCTTCATCACGCAGCGCAGATGTCTGTACTGCGTAGGAATCCTCAGGGATCAAGTGATAAAACAGCGGCTTGGCAAACTGATTGCACTGATACTCTTCGATTCTTTGCGGCAGCACAAACACACCCAGCAGCACTGCGCCGAACACCAGCAATATAATGCTGGTCAGCACATTTTCTGGAATTTTCGCAGTCATCTTCTTCCATACCCTATCCAGTGCTGCATCGATTTTGGCAAATCCGTTTGTATGACTCATTTCGTGGGGATTCCTTTCACCCTTAGATTTCTTTGATTTGTTCATCGCATGGTATTCCTTTCCTGATGATGCCCAATCAATGAGATCATCAATCGATCAGCTTGAGTTCTACAGTTAAATCGATAAATTTGCGCTCCTTCAGCTCCATAAGCTGTGCACTTACCGGATCATAGCATCGATACACCGTCAGTGTAATAATATCTCCCGCCATGTAACGGTCGATATGCGTATTCATCTGAGTGTAGTTCTTCACGCGAACACCGTTGACGTGCGTGATGATATCATATTTCACCACACCGGCTTCCTCGGCAGGCGTGCCCTCCTCCACTGACATTACCTGAATGCCTGCCGGAGGATTTCTGCCGATCGGTTCATCAGGACCGCTGAAATTGGCAATCGATACGCCCATGCGCGGACGAAGCACCTTGCCGTATTCGATCAGGCTTGCGACTACGTCCTTGACCAGATTGACCGGAATGGCAAAGCCCATACCCTCGATCGAGCGCCCATAATAGGTCATATCGATTTTGAGCGTAGGAATACCTACCAGCTCGCCTCTGCCGTTCAGAAGTGCGCCGCCGCTGTTGCCGCCGTTGATGGGTGCATCCATCTGAATCACATTAACCGTGCGAGAGAAATTTCCCGCGTTTACATTTTCTCTCTCCAGACCCGAAATGATACCCGCCGTCACCGTGCCGGGATACACATCACTCAGCGCACCCGGATTGCCGATAACGATTGCCAGCTCGCCGACCATCAGCTCATCCGAATCGCCCATAGGCACCGGCTCCACATCTTCGGGCATTGCATCGGGATCCACTTTCAAGAGCGCAAGATCGGTGCTCTCGTCGCTAAGCACCTGTTCAACCTCTATCTCGGTGCCGTCAAGCAGCTGCACCGTCACGATATCCGCACCCTCGACTACATGATAATTGGTTACGATGTATCCGCGCTCATCAATATACACGCCCGACCCGGAGCCAAGCGGCTCCGTCCACACGCCGTAATCGGCAGACCAGACCTCCTTTTCGGCGATGATCTGCGCCACTGCCGGACGCACGCGCGCCGCAATCTGAGGGATCGGATTATCGGCGGAATAGATGATCCCTTTGGTATATACGCCGCTTGCTGCCGACCGTTCGTCATTCACTACACCCAAGATCATCGAAATTGCTCCAATCGCAATCAACAGTGCACAGATCGCAGTAGATACAATCAAGCCTTCACCTATTGTACGCTCTTTCTTACTCATGCGCTTCCCTTCTTCCATTTCATCGCAGACGATCATGCACCGTCTGCCTCATCGCCTCTTGATTCTTCGCGAACCTTTTCGGCACGTTCGAGCGTAAACTCAAATGCAGTCATGCTGCCGGAGGATCTGACGGAAATGCTCTGTGCGTGCTGCTCGATGATTTTCTTGACGATCGACAGACCCAATCCGGTACCCATACCGGATGTATGTGCCTTATCAACCTTATAAAAGCGATCGAATATAAACGGAAGATCCTCCGCCGGAATACCTCTGCCTTCATTCTTCACCGTAATCAGCGCGTGCTTTTCTTCCACATTGGTCCGAACAGAAAGCTGCCCACCCTCCCGTGTGAATTTTACCGCATTGTCGATCAGATTAGTGACCACCTGCGTGATGCGCGCATTATCTGCCAGCACATAGCACGGCTGCACACAGAAATTGATGTCCACCTCGATATTCTTATCCTCGATCTTCTGCTCATACTTGAACAGTACGCTCAGAATCAGTTCGTTGACATCAAATACATTTGGCTCCATGGGCATCTTTCCTGACTCGATGCGCGACAGATCAAGCAGTTCACCCACCAGCCGGGTCAGCCGCTGGGTTTCCGACAGCACGATCTGAAGATATTTTGCGCGTTCTTCGTCGCCAATGGTTCCGTCCATCATCCCCTGCACATAGCCTTGGATGCAGGTCATCGGGGAGCGCAGCTCATGCGATACATTGGCAACGAAGCTCTTTCGGGATTGATCGATGGTGTCGAGCTGCTGCGCCATCTTATTGAACGATGCGGCAAGCTGTGCTATCTCGTCTTTTCCCTTTACCTCTACGCGCCGTTCAAAATCGCCGTCGGCAAAGGCGGTCACCGCTTCATTGATCTGTTTGAGTGGACGCGACTGATGCTGCGCAATGAACCATGCAAGCAGCGTCCCCACGACTAACGCCAGCACACCTGCCACCGAAGCATACCGCACCAGATCGGAATAATCCACCTTGAGCGAATTGACGCTGATGTGCATCAGCACCGCCCCCATTACTCGTTCGGCAGCAATGCCCGTGCCGTACCACGGAACGCCGATGGTCACAATTCCGTTTCCCAGCTTTTCAAATAAGCCCTGCACGCGGATCTCATCACCCGACAGCACGCGCCATATCTGCTCGAGCACCTTTGCATCGTTGATGCGCTCGCTGTATTCTTCGGTGCCGACCATCATTACATAGCCGTTTACATCCACCAACCAGACCTCTGCATCATAGTTGAGCCGGATCTCTTCGATTTTGCGCTGCAGCGTTGAATCCGAAAGCGGCGTATGCCGCCAGAGGGAATTCATATCCCCTGCGCTCATCTGCTTCGCCACCTCGCGCGCCTGAATGCGCACCTCTGCCTCATAAGCATTCTGCCTCTGAGCCCGCATCAGTGCGACCATCGTAAAGCTCAGCACCAGTATCGTCATGATAAGCGTGCCCACAAATGCCCAGAACAAGCGCCAAAACAATGTGTTTTTCACCGCTTATCTCCCTTCAAACCTATTTTTATTGATGCACTATTTTACTTCAAACTTATAGCCCACGCCCCATACGGTTTTGAGCGTCCAACCCAGTGTTCCGTTGCCGGTCAGCTTGTCGCGCAGGCGCTTGATGTGTACATCCACCGTTCTGGAATCTCCGAAAAAATCATACCCCCACACCTGCTCAAGCAGCTGCTCGCGCGTAAATACTGCATTGGGGTGACTTGCCAAAAAGTGCAGCAGCTCCAGTTCTTTGGGCGGCATCTCCATCTGGCGTCCCAGATAGATCACCGTATACTGGCTGATATTTATGCTCAGCCCCGGAAAGATCAGCTCCCTATCGGGCGCATCCACCGCCTGAAAACGCCTGAGTACCGCCTTGATGCGCGCCACCAGTTCCTTAGTATCAAACGGTTTCACGATATAGTCATCGGCACCCAGCTCAAGTCCCAGTACCTTATCAAAGGTTTCATCCTTCGCAGTGAGCATGATGATCGGAATGTTGGATACCTTTCTGAGTTCACGGCACACCTGCCAGCCATCCATGACCGGCAGCATGATATCCAGCAGCACCAGATTGGGCGGCGCGCTCTTAAACAACCTGAGCGCCTCGTCGCCCTGCCGCGCCTGAATCACGTCAAATCCTTCTTTTGTCAGATACAGCGTAATCAGCTGCAGGATATTCGGATCATCGTCCACCACCATAATTTTGATTTTGTTCATTCCGGTCTGCACCTCTCTTTCGGCAATGCTTATTTGAGCGTGACCACTGTCACGCCATCCTCTCCTTCGCCGTAGCGTCCCAGACGGAACTCCTGTACGGCGCGATGCTTTTTCAGATGCGCCTGAATACCGCTTCTGAGAATGCCCGTACCCTTGCCGTGAATGATCTGTACCTGCTTGAGCGAATGCAGTATGCAGTTATCCAGATACAGGTCCACTGCCAGCAGGGCTTCCTCCAGATTCATGCCGCGCACGTCACATTCCATCGACACCGATTTTTCCACCAAAGATACCTTGCCGCCACCGCCGCTTTTTTTCTTAGGCTTCGCTTCTTCCGCCTGAACGCGGCGCATCTGAGAGATATGCACCTTCATCTTCATGATGCCTGCCTGCACCATCGCTTCGCCCTTGGCATCGGGCAGTGTCAGAACGGTGCCTTTGGTGCCCAGCTGAGTCAGTTCTACTTCTTCGCCCAGTTTCAGATTCTTGATCGGCTCGCTCTTTGCCGCTGAGACAGCAGGCAGTCTTTCAGCGGTCTCATCCACAGCGTTCTGGAGTTTTCCGCGCATGGCGTGCAGCTCATGCTCCTTGATCTGCGCGCCTGCCTTGGATTTTGCCTTTTTAAGTTCGGAGATGATCTGCTCTGCTTCGTTCTGTGCCTTCAAAAGCAGTTTTCGCGCGTCGTCCTTCGCCTTTTTGAGCATGGCATCGCGCTGCTCGGAAATCTGCCTCTGCAGCTTCTCGGCTTCGGCGCGCAGCCGCTGAGTTTCTTTATGCGCTTCCTCCGCCAGCTTGCGTTCCTTCTCCGCCACCTGACGGTGATATTCTGCATTAGCGATGACATCTTCAAACTTGATCTGATCGTTGGAAAGCTTTTCATTGGCGCTCTGAATGATATTTTCGGGCAAACCCAGCTTTCTGGAAATTTCAAAGGCATTCGATTTGCCCGGCACGCCGATGCTCAGCTTATAGGTAGGGCGCAGCGTCTCCACGTTGAACTCCACCGACGCATTTTCCACGCCTTTGGTAGACAGTGCATATGCCTTCAGTTCACTGTAATGAGTAGTCGCCAGCGTGGTCACACCCATCTCTCGCAGCTTTTCGAGTATGGACATGGCAAGCGCCGCACCCTCGGTCGGGTCGGTACCTGCGCCCAGCTCATCAAACAGCGTCAGAGAGTTTTTTGTCACTGCAGAGAGTATATTCACAATATTCGTCATGTGCGATGAGAAGGTAGAAAGTGACTGCTCAATACTCTGTTCATCACCGATGTCCGCAAACACCTCGTCGAATATAGCAAGCTCGGTACCCAGTTCGGCAGGCACCAGCAGACCTGCCTGCGCCATGAGCGTCAGCAATCCCACCGTTTTGAGCGTTACGGTCTTGCCGCCCGTGTTGGGACCGGTGACTACCAGCGTAGTAAAGTCCTTGCCCATCCACAGATTAGAAGGAACCACCTTTGCCGGATCGATCAATGGATGTCTGCCCTTGATGATATTGATGCGTCCCTGCGTGTTGAGTTTAGGTGCAACGGCTCGCATTTCGCGTCCCAGATATACCTTGGCAAATATCATATCCAGCTCGGACAACAGCTCCAGATTCTTCTCCAACGGCTCCGCGTCCGGCATGACCCTCATGGACAGCTGCTGCAGGATACGCTCAATCTCGGCGCGCTCCTTGCTGACCCACTGCTTGAGATCGTTTCCGGCTTCAACCACCGCCATCGGCTCGATAAAGAGCGTAGCGCCGCTGGAGGACTGGTCATGCACCAGACCGGGCACGAACTGGCGGTTTTCGGCTTTTACGGGAATTACATAGCGCCCATTGCGCTGGGTAATGATCGAATCCTGCAGATATTTCTGCATATTCGGATTGTGAATGATCGAATTGAGCTTTTCGCGCACACGGTCATTGCACTGGCGAATGTGGCGGCGGATATCATACAGTTCGGCGCTGGCATGATCGCTGATCTCATCCTCTGAAAGAATGGCATCGTAGATGTCCTCCTCCAGCGAACGATCGGTAAACAAGCCACTTGCCATATCGGTAATCAACGGCGTATTGTCCCGATCGGTCACCAGCGCGCTTCGCACCGCACGCGATGCGTTCATCACTCCGGCAATCTCCAGCAGACCCTTTGGCGAGAGCGTCGCGCCGATCACTGCCCTGCGCAGGTGCGCACGCACGTCGGTAAAGTATACGATGGGATTGCCGCCGCTGTAGGCAACAATGATGGATGCCTCATCGGTTTCCTGCTGCCATCTGAGCACGGTTTCCACGTCGGAAGATGGAATCAGCGCATCGATGCGCTCGCGTCCCATATCGGAAACCGCTTTTTCCGCCAGCATCGCACGAATTTTTGTAAATTCCAGAACGCGCAGATTGCGCTCCTGCATAGTTCTCACTCCCCACTAAATAATGTGCCCGCTGCGCGCGCACATGAAGTGCGCCTTGCGGTGCGTTTTTAATTACTCTGCACCACGGAAGTAATGTCCGGTGGTAATAGGCATATTTTCGATGCTGCTCCACAGCGGACTTTCCTTTACCTCCGCCCCATCCATTACCATGCGGTGCAGGCGCACGATATTTTCGGCATCCTGCGCGCTCTCATCGGTCAGAATCACGCGCCATCCCCTCGCTTCGGGCAGTCTTGCGCTGCGCTTGAGCAGCAGAAGCGGCACACTGTTCATCACCTTCACTACGCAGCCCTCCGACGTTTTCTGCCGTCTAAGAGGAAATCGAGTGTCACGGCGGTCGATCAGGCAGTGTGCGTTCATGTGCTCCGCTTCGCCCACGCCATCGCATCTCCTGCAGGCATCGTGTGCACCATTGCTGCGTGCGCGGATCGGACAATGCCTGAGCAGCATCAGCTGCAGTCTGCCATATACCACCAATTCACGGGCACCGCCCTGCGCATCCAGCGCTTTGATCTGAGCGCAGTTGAGTTCTACGGAAGGCGTATAATCGGTGCAGTGCATCTGTCGCGCGAATCGAAGTGCCGCACGGTTAGCAATATTCAATCCCTCGCCTGCCTGCACGCCGCCTACCCATTCCATCAGCATCTGACCGACGTTATGCACAATCACCCCGTCAAACAGCTCTTCATATTTCCACATCCAGCCGTTGAGTATGTCCATCGTATCGCTATTCATAACGTATGGCAGCGATACGGTCAGTCGTATACCTGCCTCGAGCGCACGCTGTGCCGCCTGATCGAGTACATCCTCCGTTAGGTTTTCGGGTGCATATACCAAGCGATCCGCGCCCCACTGCTGCGCACCGATCAGCATCTCAATGTCCGGAGACTGTACCGACAAACATCTTTCTGCTGCCTTCGGTTCGCAATCCTTGATCTCATGATCGGCAAGCAGTTTGCCTTCGCAGCCGCGGCGTTCCTTTATACGCAGCTCAGACAGCTCTGAAAGCGCTTCACGGCGCAGCTCATTGAGCGCGGAGGCAGGCAGAAACGCATTTTCATCCACATCCAGAAACAGATCCAGAAATTCATATGGCGTTGCACCGGTCTTTTCGATCTGAGTGCGCACGCGCGCCAAATCGGCAGGCTTGCCCTTTGCAGTCTCCACCACGGCACCTTTTTTAATGACGCTGCGCTCTCCGTCGGCAACCATGAGCATCATTTCCTGTCCAATTCGAGCACTCAAGCGTCCTGCGATATAATCCTTTCGGTGTTCGCCGTTTACGCTCTCCCGTGCCGCACGAAGCTGCGCTTCCGAATTGAGCCGATATATGATTGCGCCGTCGCCCGCTTCTCTGGGCAGCTGCACGCTCACGCTCTGACCGGCGCTGCCGGAGATATTTTTGAGAGGAATATCCGTGCCGTCGCGTCCGCGCAGCGCCAGCACATCGGCACTTTCCACATCATCCGCCAGAATGACGCGCCCTTTCTTGACGCGCCCCACTTCCACGCCGATGTGATTGGGACGTAGCGAATACATGATCTCCTTATCTATCGCGCCCGGACCGTAGCCCTGCGTAAAGCCGCCGCGGTTAAATATCTGACGAAGTTCCTTGAGGGCATCCTCATCGGGCACATATTCGTCATAGCTTTCCAGAAGACCCAACGCTTCGCGATACACCTTCGTAACGGTCGCCACATATTCATGGCGCTTGAGTCTGCCTTCGATCTTGAGGCTGCTTACGCCTGCATCACGCAGCTGCATCAGACCGCCGAGCGACTGCAGATCCTTGGTGGAGAGCAGATATCCTCCTGCCTTTACCGCACCGTCCAGTCTCCACGGCAGTCTGCATGGCTGCGCACACTGACCTCGGTTTCCGCTTCTTCCGCCCACCATGCTGGACATCAGACACTGTCCCGAACACGCCACGCACAACGCCCCGTGTACAAATGCCTCGGTTTCAATGCCTAAATCAGCGCACTGAGCCATCTGCTCATAACTCATTTCGCGCGCCAGCACCACCCGATCCATGCCCATATCGCGGCACAGCTCTGCGCCCTGACGGTTGTGCACCGCCATCTGAGTGCTTGCGTGCAGCGAAAGAGACGGCAACCTTTCCCTGAGCTTCATCGCCACGCCGAAATCCTGCACAATGGCGGCATCCACTCCGGCGCGCGCGATCTGCTGCGCCACCTGATCGAGCAGCTTCATTTCATCTTCTCTGACCATCGTATTGACGGTCACATGAACCTTCACACCGCGCTCATGAGCATAGTCCGCCGCACGACACAGCTCATCCGCGCTGAAATTGCCCGCACCCGAACGGGCATTGAGCGCCTGCGTGCCCAAATACACGGCATCTGCGCCGTTCTGCACCGCGGCAACCAGAGATTCATAGGTTCCCGCCGGAGAAAGCAGTTCCATCGTCATGCCTTATCTTCTCCCGTCTGCGCCAGTTTGAGTTTAAGCTGCTCGATTTCCTGCTGCATTTCCTCTATCTGGCGGCGCGTTTCCATGACCTCGCGGCGCATACGGTTGTTTTCATCCTGCGATTTGAGCAGCTCGTCAGCAGTAGTCACGGCAGTCAGCACGATCACATCCTGCAGAGACATTCTCGTTACCCGGCTAAGTTCGTTGATCTTGCGATCTACGAAGCTCGCTACTCGGCGCACATAAATTTCGCTGTCATAGCCGGACATGGTATAGTCCTTTCCGGCAATTCGAACGGTAGTTTTGATCTTTTCCATAGTATACCTCCGGAGGATACGTCATTTATATATTTCATCATTGCATACTTGCCCTTACTATATAATACCGCAAAACCCGTTATTTGGCAAGGTCGCGCACTGCGGCACATATGCAAACAAAGCATCAACAAATAAAATACAGGGCTGCCGCAACCGGCACCCTGCATTTTTGCACATTTTCTGTTTCAATCATTCCGCAATCAGCAATACACCGTCCTCCACACGGAAGTGGAAGGTACGCGTATCGAAATAGTTCATTGCGACCTTGTCCTCATTCACGACCAGCGCACTGACCATATAGGAGCTGCTGTAAAACTCAGATACATCGATCTTCGCAGTAAAGAAGGCATTTGACAGATTGCTTCCGCTGCTCTCGGAGAAGATCAGATAAGCGGTCTGAGGAGCGATAACTGCCGGATAGGTTCCCATCACGTTTCCGTTGCCGGCATCAATCAGCAGCAGATAGATGCTGCTCTTCGCGGCATCCCTGCCCTCGATATAGGCATGACCCGACACGATCAATACATTCTGCTGCGAATCGGTAAACGCGCGGCATTCGCTCATTCCCAGCTTGAGAGAATCATTGGGCATAAGCGGTGCCTCGGGAGCATCCTCTCCCAGTGACAGGCTCAGTTCCTCAAACGGAACGGGCGTCGCAGTAGGCGCAAGCGTGGGTGTAGGCGTGGGAGCAAGCGTATCGACCACCGTCGGCGCTGG
>CAZYQB010000057.1:0-9727 GCA_964649595.1 uncultured Oscillospiraceae bacterium
GAGCATACAGGTGTATCCTCGTTCTTATATCGGACTGCATTAATTATTGCCATCGTAAATGACGCAAATGTAAACGCCGCCATAGCAATAGTCGTGATTTCATGATGCTGAAATGTACGAATTCGCCAGACAAAGTAAATAATGATTACGGACAGTGCCAAATTCATACACAGCAGACAAATACCACAAAAACGATATCTTTTCCATTCGGATTCCATTCGTTCTCCAAATGTATACTGCGTTGTATGCCGTGCCAGACTCAGCCGCATCATTGCAAGCAGCAGATAATATACTGCCATCGCATAAAACCATACCGACGAATGCCATAACCCCAAACATAGTTGAAACAGGGCATACACCGCATTGAACGCAAATGTTCCTTGCAGCGACATATTCATTCGCAGTCTCATATCCGACATATATCTGACAATATATCTATTTCCTGCCTTAAATCGTTTGACAAAACCAATGATATCAGGCACGCGCAGGCAGACAGCCAAGAGCGCATAAAACGACAGCACATAGGACACTATGCCGATTATATCTGTCGTTTCTGCTGCCAGAAAACTGTATATCAGCAGTACCGCAGAAACAGGCACCAGTATACTCAAAACCGCCGGATGTGGGAATAACAGATACTTTCCAATTTTTTTCCAATTCATATGCTATCTCCTGATTTTTACCGTAAACACAGAGCCCTCGCCAAGCTGACTTTCTACACTAATTTCTCCGTGAACGATATCTATAACTCTTTTGACCAATGCTAATCCAAGTCCGTTGCCGCGAACCGCATGAGAGGTATCACCTTGATAAAATTTTTCAAAAATATGCCGACCGGTTTCTTTGGACATACCGCAGCCAGTATCCTGCACTCGTACAATTGCATAATCACGCTCTGAAGCGAGTGTCATGCGCACCGTTCCACCGCACGAAGTAAATTTAAATGCATTTGAAAGCAGATTGTTCCACACCAGAAAAAGCAATTCACGGTCAGCATATATGATGACATCTTCTTCAATGTCCGTCTCTACTTCGATGTGTTCTTGCTCCCAGCTGCTTTCATATTGAAGCAGTGCTTCACAAAGTTGTTCACCAAGATCATATCGCTCAGCATTGGCAAAAATCTGCTGATTTTCAAGCTTGTTTAATTTCAGGATATTGGTCATCATATCCGAAAGCCTGCGTGAACTTTCTGCAATTCCTCGGGCATATTCCATCCTCTTTTCATCGGAAAGCTCTGGAAGCTGCAGCAGCGTACCATAATTGTACATAACCGACAGGGGTGTTTTCATTTCATGCGAAACATTGGAAATAAAATCTGTGCGCAGCGTCTCCACTCCGGAGAGCTCCTCTGCCATCTGATTAAAACAATCAACGATCTCCAGAAAATGTTCATCTATGCCAATGCGGCTTGGAAATTCAATGCGCATTGAAAAATCGCCGGCAATGATCTTTTTTGCCGCCTCTGCGATGCATCGTGCGCTGCGCTCCGTCGTCAGCTTTCTCCGAAGCTCATCAATTGCGGTAAAAATTAAACTCAGTGCAATCACGTTTACAAAGGTAAGCTTTGCGGCGATCGTTAGATTCTCATCCGTCAGCACAACGCCCAACGATTCAGTAAGTGCAGTAGTAAACAGCATGACACAACACGTTACCAAAAACGCAACCAGTGAGAAAAACACCAGATAATGATTCACAGCCCGCAGCAAGCGTTTCATTTGAGCACCGCCTTATACCCCAGCCCATGTACAGTTTTAATCTCAAACTCTTTGCATTTTGCCAGCTTGCTGCGCAGCTTAGTCATATATACATCTACGGCACGAGGAGCCGTATCCGAATCCGCATCCCAGAATTCATCCATCAGCTGCTGACGAGTAAATGTCTTTTTAGGATAGGAAAGCAGCTTGTACAGTATATTGAATTCCCTCACAGTCATCGGAATTTCCACTCCATCCAATTCTACGCTAACCTCGTCGGCATTCATCATAAAGCTGCCGATCTCCAATTTATGACTGGATGCAATTTTTGCCCTGCGCAAAAGCGCGCCGATCCGCAGAAACAGCTCATCCAAATCGCTTGGCTTCACCATATAATCATCAATTCCAATTCGAAAACCGCGCTGTTTGGAGGCAATATCGTCCTTCGCCGTCATAAAAAGAATGGGGATATTTTCATTGAGCTGACGTATATTTTTCGCAAATTCAAATCCGTCGATCCCCGGCATCATGATATCAGAGACGATCAAGTCAAACATGGCATCATACATGGCATCGTAAGCCTCCGCCGCATTCAAACAGCCCTTTACCGAATATCCCGAATGATTCAAAAACGTGCATACCGTACGATTCATATCTTTGTCATCTTCTACAACCAAAATTTTAAACATAGCGCATCCCTCTTTTTTCGGTACTTTTTCGATGCCTCCCAGATATTATAGCATAGAGATGTTTGAATTTTGTTTATGCCGCAGTTCTTCCTGTATAAATTCAACAAGACGGAGTGATATCATTTCTAACATCACTCCGTCTTTCTTGATTTATTTGCCGTTATTCATTCTGCGCTGCGCGAATCCGTGCCTCTGCTTCAGCTCTGCGCTTGTCAGCTTCTTCAATCTGCGCATCGCGCTCTGCCTGCATCATGGCATTCCATGTTTCGGGATTGCCCATAGCCTTAGCTTCCTCCCACTGTGCCTTCGCTTCCGCACGAATTGCGGCAAAATTTGCCTTATCTACCTCATGCTGTGCCTTTGCGCTTGCCTTCATATCGGCAAACGCCTTTTTAAAAAACTCATTCATCCTAACTCCTCCTTTGTATTACTTCAGACCTTTGAACACCGGGATCAAACCCAGAAGCAGGATAATACCCACAATGCCGACGATAATGCCGGTAATCATCATTCCTTCAAAGCTCATAATCATCGCCATGCCGCTGCCCAGAACCAGCAGAGCAACTACGCAATATGCAATCTTGCCAGTCTTGTTCCAATCGATCTTTGCTATCGGCTTGCCCGCCATGATCCAGTGTACCAGTGCAATTGCCAGCAGCACCAGCGCACCCAGAGCAGTCACCACAACGCCCGGCTTGAACGCATTCCACTCCGGCAGCAGGCACATACACATACCCAGAGCAAACAGCAAACCGCCAACCACCGTCAGCACCAGAAACAGGAAACTCTTCTTGGACATCATCAATCATCCTTTCTTCTTTTGATCCTTTGCCCATTCAACGTTACAAATTATAAGACGAACTCATTTGCAATTTATCTGAATTTTGTTTGTGAATTATTAATTCCGCAAAGAAACTTTCAAAAGCATGATCGGCTCTCTGATACCGTGAAAATTTACTTTTTTGTTCTGCAGATGTCAAATTGCAGCAATTGACAACAAGTAATGTGATTTGATATAATTAGATTGCCAAAATAAAAGCGCTGCCTGCTTCATTGCCATAATCTCGCACAACATATGCAGTCGGGCAATCAGTTCTTACTAATGTGTGTCTCGCTTTTTCATGCTAACTATAGAAAACGGGGGATATATAATGTCTGATTCCAACATAACAAAATGTGCGCTTGCCGCCGCGCTCAAGGAACTGATGCAAGAGATCCCTTTCTCAAAGATATGCGTTGCTGATATCTGCAGAAAATGCGATATGCACCGCAAGAGCTTTTATTATCATTTTCAGGATAAATATGATTTGGTCAACTGGATTTTCGACAAGGATTTTTCAGGGCTGAGCAGTTCAGAATCAGAAGATGATCTCATTGATGACATGATCGCCTTTTGCCGAATACTGTACGAAGATCGATCATTTTACTGCAATGCCCTCTCAGTGCAGGGACAAAATTCACTGGTAGAGCATATCCGCGAACTTGTTATGCCGCTGATTCGCATCAAGCTGCAGGAGGCACTTCCTCCGGATGAAGATGCCTCTTTCTATTACGAATTTTTTCTTGATGCGCTGTTTATCAGCATTTCGCGCTGGCTCATGAACGAAAATTGTGAGCTGCCTGAAAAGTTTATTCCCCGATTTCTGTCCCAGATCATTTCTATTTCAAAATACATTCTCGAAAAATATCCTGCTCTGAGTGAAGCCGAGAAAAGTGTCGGACTCTGATTCCGATACTTTTTCTTTATACTGCAGTATGGATAATTTGGACACTTTACTCGATCCGTCCCAAAATGTAACACTTTTGCAGAAATGCCCAATGTATTTTGATGCGATATCGCATATAATAATGCCGTAATTTATCGAAAAACGAAAGGATGTTGACGTTGTCAAAGAAATGCGGCAACCGCATCATATATTACCAGTCATTCAGCGATGATGTCGTTGAAAGTACTGACCAGACCTATCAGCTGCCCGATGATTATGTATGGGTTCATCCAGAGCGCTCACATCGGATAAAGAGTACGATCCTTTATGCGCTTACCAAGGTGATCTCTCCTATATACTGCCGCTGCTTTCTGCATATGCGCGTTGTAAACCGGAAACTACTCGACCAATGCAGAGATACAGGCTTCTGTTTATATGCTAATCACACTCAGCCGATCGGGGATGCTATGCTGCCCGTGTGGGTCAATCGAGGACGGCGGATTTATGTGATCGTCAGTCCGGCAAATCTGGGCATTCCCGTAATCGGAAAACTGATC
Source organism: uncultured Oscillospiraceae bacterium (assembly GCA_964649595.1). GTDB lineage: Bacteria > Bacillota > Clostridia > Christensenellales > Aristaeellaceae > RGIG2066. The sequence goes on from CAZYQB010000057.1 coordinate 4,650, forward strand.
CCCTATCTGGGCGCGCTTCCGACTTCCGGAAAGATCAAAGATATGAGAGCACTGCATCAGGCAATTTTTCAAAGGTTGTCCGAAAAACAGTGTCTTGTGGTTTATCCCGAAGCCCATGTATGGCCATATTACACCGGAATCAGACCGTTTTCATCGGTTTCTTTTTCCTATCCTGCTGCAGCAAATGTGCCTGTTTACTGCATGACTACTACCTATCAAAAAAGACGATTTGGAAAAACACCTCGTACCACCGTTTATATTGATGGTCCCTTTTTCTCGCTGTCAAATGGCAGCCGAAAAGAACAGGCGGAAAGTCTGAGAGCGCAGGTATACGACTGTATGGAGAAACGCAGCAGGCAAAGCAGCTATGAATACATCTGCTATGTCAAAAAAGGAGAAAACAAATGAATATTCTGTACTGCGGCGATTCCAATATAGAGAGAGGATTGGTGCTGTCGCTGTTGTCTATCGTCCGACGGTATTCACAACCGCTGCACGTTTATGTGATGACGATGCGCTTGCATACACCCGAAAAGGAATATACTGCCGTTTCCGATGAATGCATTTCTCTTGCTGAACAGGTTCTGCACAGCGTCAACAGTCAAAGCAGTATTCGCAAAATCAACGCAAGGGAGGCTTTTCTCAACGAACTGCCGCTTGCTAATCTGGATACTCGCTTCACACCATACTGTATGCTGCGGCTGTATGCGGATATATTTGAAGAAATCCCCGATAAAATCCTTTATCTGGATAACGACGTAATATGCAGAAAGGATTTTTCAGATTTCTATTATCAAAATATCGATGATTGCGAATTTATCGGTGTGCTCGATCATTACGGAAGCTGGTTTTTCCGAAGGAATCCTTTCAGACGTGATTATGTCAACTCCGGCGTGCTGCTGCTGAACATGAGGCGGATTCGCGAAAGCGGCTTATTTGAAAAGTGTCGTGCGAGATGCTGCAATAAAAAAATGTTCATGCCCGATCAGTCTGCACTCAATAAGCTTTCCACCGCCAAACGATTTGCTGTGCGGCATCTCAATGAGCAGCGTCGTCTGCACGATGACACCGTATTTCAGCACTTCACCACACACTTCAACTTCTTCCCTGTTTTTAAAACAGTAACAGTAAAACCATGGCAGTTTGACCGCGTACATGAAGTGCTTCACTTGCACGAATACGACGATTTATTTGAAGAATATAAAGCCATTCAGGCGAAAATACAAAAGGAGCAGTAACATGACCACGAATGAAGCAATACCTATTTTCTTTGCAGCGGATGACGGCTATGTTCCCTATCTGGCAACTGCCATTCATTCATTGCTGACCAATGCATCCGCTGAGCATCATTATAAAATCATCGTACTCAGTCAAGATATATCCAATGAGAATCAAAAGCGCCTAAAAAGCCTTGCTACCAAGAATTCTGACATCGAATTTGTATCTATGCAGGATAGGATTCAGGGAATTACCGACCGTGCATCCAATTATCTCAGATGCGATTTCTTCACGCTGACCATTTACTATCGCCTGTTCATTCCGATCATGTTCCCTGAATATGACAAGGCAATCTATATCGACAGCGATGTTGTTCTTGCAGGTGACATTTCCGAGCTGTACAACATTGATCTGGGTGACAATCTGATCGGCGCCTGTCCCGATTTTTCCGTACAAAAAATCAATGCATTTGTCGAGTACATCGAAAACGTGGTCGGTGTCAAAAAGGCAGAATATATCAACTCCGGTGTACTACTGATGAATCTTAAACGTCTGCGCGAGGTCAATCTGGACACGCGCTTTCTGGAACTTTTGAATCGCTATCACTTCGATACCATTGCACCCGATCAGGATTACCTCAACGCAATGTGCAACGGCAGCATACTCTATATTCCCGAATGTTGGGATGCCATGCCCAGACAAGATGCGCCTGCGCTTGAACAGCCGAAGCTGATTCACTACAATTTGTTCTTCAAGCCATGGTGCTATGACAACATTCAGTATGAAGATTATTTCTGGAAATACGCTGCTTCTTCGGGCTATCTGAGAGAAATCCTTGAAAACAAGCGTGCCTACAGCGACGAGCAGAAAAAAGCTGATGGCGAATGCCTCGAAAAGATGCTTCGCACTGCCTCAGATCTTTTGAACAAGGAGATCACCTTCCATACGATATTTAGCAGTGGGAAGGAGAAGCGGCTTGCATGATTGTTACCCCTCAGCGAGAAGCTGTGATTCAAAACATCCGCGAAGCCGCCAACCGCGGCGACCTTAACTGCAAGGTAGAGGTCAACGATCCGGTCTTTACCAAAGAGCAGCGCGCAGAGACATTGAATCGCTTTCTTGAAAATCAGACCAACCCCCTATACTGGATGAGGAATTTCTTCGCGCGGCGCACCGTAGACCTTATCACATATCATCTGAATCGGAACACAAAGATCATCGGTCTGGAAAAAATCAAACATCTGCAGGGCGGTGCGATCATCACCAGCAATCACTTCAATCCCGACGAAAACACCGTCATCCGCCGCATGACTCAAAAGCTAAGAAAAGGACGGCTGTGTATCGTCAATCAAGATACCAATCTGGGCATGACGGGCGCGTTCGGCTTCTTCATGAACTACATCGATATCATTCCGATCAATCATGATCTAAGCTGGCTGATGGGGCACTTTGCAAAGCTGGTTGAAAAAAGCCTTGCAAAGAAACAGCTGATCTTGATGTATCCTGAACAGGAAATGTGGTTTAACTATCGCAAGCCGCGTCCCTGTAAATCGGGCGCGTATCTGTTCGCTGCACGAAACAATGTCCCTGTGATTTCATGCTTTGTAGAGATCCGCGAAATGGAATCTAAAGCGAACGAGCACTTCCATAAGACACAGTACATTCTCCATATCCTCGATCCAATTTATCCCGATCCGAACAAATCTGCTGCCTCAAACGGCAGAGAGATGTGTGAGAAAGACTATCGTCAGAAGGTGGAAGCATACGAAATGTGCTACGGCAAAAAGCTGACATATGAGTTTGAAGACTGGGATATCGCAGGATGGATTCCGGAAAAAATGCCTTAATTTGAAAAGTGATAATATACAACACACTCAGCCGTCGAAATGATATCGGCGTTTGAGCGTGTTGTGACTTGCCGCAGCATCACACTTGCTTGCAGCACAAGATGCCGGAAAATCAAAACAGTAAAAACATACCATCCGCTGCGGCAAGTTCGCGCAGCAGATGGTATGTTTTTAGTTTTTCACATTTTGTCGTTGACACAGTTCGGGATGACCTATTTTACCAATGTCGAAATAGTCCTGCGCATCCACAAGGATACATAGATTCTGCAAATAATAGCAGCGGCAGCGCTCGACGCACCGCCGCCATATATGAAAAATCATCCCTCTGTCTGCAGAGTCTTTACTCCGAACATGAAGTATATAATGTGAAACAGCCATACGCCTGTCAGTACGGCGCAGCCGATCCAAACGCTTTTAAGTCCCATCATCACAAAGCCCACGCTCATTAGCAGAGTTACGGTGACCATAATACGAATCTTGGTCTTTTTTGTCATTCCTCTGCCCTGCACATAGCTTTCCAGATTATCCTTGTACAGCTTCGTATTTTTAAACCACTGATCCAGACGCTCGGAGCTTCGGGCAAAACAAAACGCCGCCAGCATCAAAAAAGGAAATGCCGGAAGCATGGGCACTACTGCACCTACCGCGCCCAGTCCTACGCCGATGCAGCCCAGAATCACATAAAAAACTCTTTTCATATCTTATTCTCCAATCTTTTTTTCTCTCGCTTGCTCTCCACAACATGACGGATTGCCATCACAGGATGCACCAACAGCATCCGTGGACCAGCAAAGCGCATCACTGCTCGAATCTTCTCACGCATATCCGGTCGATAACAGTGTACCCTGCAATTGGAACAGAACGTCTTTGTTTCCATAAAGGGACATTTCTCGCTGCGCAATCTGGCATATGCTTCCAGCGCAGCACATTCCGCACAAAGCTCACCTTTCGCAGAATGCTTTTTGCGGCAGTATAATGAAATCATTTCGGAAACGACCTGCTTTTCGCGCTGCCGCTTGGCTTCGACATGGCTCATCAACTCACCCTCCCGTGTTCTACGGAATACACTTTATCCGCAATGCCCATAGTAGATTTTCTATGAGACACCAGCACAACCGTTCTGCCTGCGCGTTCTTCGTTCAGGGACTTGAGAATGACCGCTTCATTCAAGCTGTCGAGGTTGCTGGTAGGCTCGTCCAGCAGCATTAGTTCAGCATCATGCAGAAAGGCACGCGCCAAACCGATGCGCTGACATTCACCACCCGAAAGACTGTCTCCCAGCTCTGCTACCGACGTATCGTAGCCCTTGGGCAGACGCATGATGAAATCATGTACAGATGCTTTTCGGCAGGCAGTTTCGATCTCCTGCTGCGAGGCATTCGGCTTTGCAATACGCAGATTTTCCGCAATGCTGTCGTGAAACAAATGTGTATCTTGCGTCACGAAGGACTGTATTTCACGCAGATTAGAGGTATTTATGCAATCTACATTTCTGCCTGAAACTCTGATCTCTCCCTTTTGCACCTGCCAGAAGCGCATCATCAGTTTGAGCAGCGTGGATTTGCCGCTGCCGCTTCTGCCGTTGATACCGATAATACTGCCCTTAGGAATATCTACAGAAACATCGGACAGAATCTGCTCTTCGCCGTAAGCAAAAGAAATATGATCGACCTCTGCACCATCAAATGCTACTTCTTTATATCCGTTCACATCCTCTATAACCGGTAATTCATCCAAAATATCCAACACGCGGTTACCTGCAGCAAGGGTACTCTGCAGTGTAGATCCGAGGTTTGCAAGTGCGATCACAGGACCGAAAGAGCTCATCAGCGAAAACACAGCAATTAAAACGCCTTCAAAACCTATCCTGCCGTTTGCACACAACATGGCAGCAGTAAACAACATCAAAAGATCGAAAATCAGGATCACACTATTGGTAACGGCAATATTTCGTCCTGCGATGCGCTTCATGCGTTCCTCATCCGCCGCCAGAGCATCAGTCTGCTTCTTCAT
>CAZYQB010000058.1:0-9656 GCA_964649595.1 uncultured Oscillospiraceae bacterium
GGGCGGAGGAAAAAACCGCATGAAGAACGCTCTGCTGATTGCAATTGAGCTGGCAAATATGATGCCTCCGGCAGAGACTCCCGCCCATACCGCCGGATATGAAGGTTTCTACCATTTAACTGATCTCAGCGGCGCGGTAGAATCAGCACATATGCATTATATTATCCGCGATCATGATATGACCAAGTTCCTTGCACGCAAAGCATATGTTGAGCGCGTAGTAGCATATCTCAATGAGAAATATGGCTCAGACACCATTAAACTTACACTCAAAGATAGCTACTACAATATGCTTGAAGCAATGAAACCTCATATGCACGTTGTACATCGAGCAGAGGATGCCATCCGTAAGATCGGCATGGAGCCGCGGCTTCGTCCCATTCGCGGCGGCACGGATGGTGCAACATTGACCAACAAAGGTCTTCCCTGCCCCAATCTGCCTACCGGCGGCATGAATGCACATGGACGCCGCGAGTGCATATGTGTTCAGGAAATGGATCAGATTGTTGAAATGCTCGAAAAGCTATTGTGTGATGAGTAATTGCTTATGAAGCTGCCCATTCATACATTATCTGCGACAGGTTTAGTTGTCGAAGGAAACAACGGGAATTTCCGGGCGGTTTGATCGAGCAGGAAGAAAGTGTTTGTGCGCTGATTAAATAGATATACCGTTGCGGAATTTTAGATCCCCCATTTGTTAGACAAGTATGGTATACTTAAACTAAGAAATGGGGGATTTACTTATGCCTAAAAGGATCTCAAACAAGGGTCACACAGGATGATATCCCCCCCTTTAGCAATAATATAGACCCTTGATTTCGTGCTTTGCATAATTCTGCCCATATGCTATAATGATTGCACAAAACATACGCTAACGGAGGTCTCTATGAACGCGGTTGCTATTTTTATGATGATTTTTTCGGTGATTGGTGGACTTGACCGAATTTTCGGAAACCGATTTGGTCTGGGAAAGGAGTTTGAGCGCGGGATCATGCTTCTGGGAGACCTTGCGCTGTCAATGATCGGCATGATTATCATTTCTCCCTTGATAGCACGGCTGATTTCGCCTGCACTGAATCTGCTTTATGATGCGGTGGGTATTGATCCGTCTTCAATCACTTCTATGCTTTTTGCAAATGATATGGGCGGTGCTGCGCTGGCAAACGAGGTTGCCAGGGATGAACAAGTGGGGCGGTTTAACGGCATGGTAGTAGCCTCTATGATGGGATGCACCATTTCCTTTACCATTGCGTTTGCTATGAACGCAGTCAAATCACAACAGCATAAGCCTCTGCTGCTCGGACTTCTGTGCGGTATTGTTACCATTCCCATCGGCTGCTTTGCAGGTGGTCTTGTTCTGCACGTTCCAATTTTAAAGCTGCTTTACAATCTGCTGCCGCTGTTTATGTTCTCGCTGCTGGTTGCATCGGGACTTATGCTGTTTCCCGAATTGAGTACGAAAATATTCTCCGCTTTGGGTACTGGCATCAAAATCCTCATCACGGTCGGTCTGATTTTGGGAATTGTACGCAGTCTGACAGGGTATGAGATCGTTTCTGGTTTGAATAAACTGGAGGATGCCGGCATTATCTGTCTGAACGCCGCCATCGTTATGACAGGTGCTTTTCCACTGCTGAGAGTTCTGTCCAAGCTGCTCGGAAAACAGTTGAATGTTGTTGGAAAACGTATCGGAATTGATGAGACTGCTTCTTTGGGCTTGATTTCATGTCTAGCGAACAGCATCTCTGCTTTTGGTATGATGGAAAAATGAATGAAAAAGGGGTAATGCTTAACGCAGCATTTGCCGTATCCGCTGCCTTTGTATTTGGCGATCATCTGGCGTTTACGTTGGCGTATGATCCTGCCTGTTTGACTGGAGTGATTGTTGGCAAATTAACTGCCGGACTACTGTCGCTGCTGGCAGCAAACTTCATGTATAACCGCTTATACAGAAAAAAGTGATTCTTTGGACTGATTTCTATTATCACAATGACAACAATTGGAATGAAATTGGAGCTGCATCAGCTGTAATCATGATATCTTCTACATTGAAACAAAGCTAATAGGCTGATATAATATAATCAGGATATTTCATCAACCGCATCACAAAAAAGCAGGAGAAAATAACTATGATGGATTTTAGAAAAGAGTCTCTGGGACTATTTCCCACCCCTATGTATCGACTGGAGAACATTAGCCGCGAACTCGGAACCAATGTTTGGATCAAACGAGACGATCTGTGCGGTGTGGCATTGGGTGGCAACAAAGTCAGAAAGCTGGAATACCTGCTGCATGACGCAAAAAAACAAGGGTACGATTTAGTCATGACCACCGGTCAGGCGCAAAGCAATCATGCCATGCTGACTGCTGCCTGTGCACTGCGGCTGGGGATGGACTGTATTCTGGTTTTGAAGAAAAGAGGTATTACCGCTCGAAAGGGAAACCAGATTCTGAACCATCTGATGGGCGTAGAGGTTCGTTATATGGATACGGACAGCTACGAGGATATTTATCAGGAAATGGATCGAATCGGCAAAGAACTTGGTCGCAAGGTATATAAGATTCCCTGCGGCGGTTCTAATGCTCTAGGATCTCTGGGATACGTCGACTGCATGAAGGAAGTCGCAGATTCCGGCTGTCACTTCGATCATTTAGTTTGCGCCTGCGGATCCGGCGGAACCGCAGCGGGATGTGTATTGGGTGCAAAGCTCTATCTTCCCCAAACGCACGTCATGTGTTCTATGGTAGATAACGATCCATTCGAGGTGATCGTTCCTTGCCTGATGCAGGAAGCTGCCGATCTGCTGGAAATTCAGGTGGATATTCCTGTTCCTGATCTGCTGGATATGTGCGGACCCGGATATTCCATTCCCTCCGACGAGGGTAACAAAGCCATCGAGATGATGATGCGGCTGGAAGGCATCGTGTTAGATACCTGTTATACAGGAAAAGCCTTCGCCGGACTGGTACGTCGGGCACGGAGTGGCTTCTATAAACCGAATGATCGTGTTTTGTTCATTCATACCGGCGGCGCAGGCGGTCTTTTCGCTCAGGATTGGGAAACTGCTGAATAAGCTGAGACTTCACCGTATATCAGAATTCATTGTATTTTCCGAAAGTATCTTTTTTGCACTTTGCCGCGCAAAATCACAGCAAGAGTCTGCCTCGTTTATTGCGGACTATCGTTTGCTATGATATAATTTAAGGCATCGGACCCCTGTATTCAGCCTGAAATTTTAAAGGAGAAATTCTATGGAAAACATTGCTTTCCGTCCAAGCGCCGTGCCGCTTGTAACGGTGGACCCCTATTTTTCTATTTGGTCCTTTGCTACCAATCTTACGGATGATTCCACTCGTCATTGGACCGGCAGACGCATGGCGATGACTGGAATCCTCCGCTACGACGGATGCAGCATGACGTTCATGGGAAAATTCACCGGATCGGACCGTAACTACAACGAGCGTGTTCCCGTTCTTCCGCAGACCAATTGCGCTGTGACCCCTACCTCTTCGATCTATACGTTCGAAAATGATCTGCTTTCCATGAAATTGGTCTTCACGACGCCAATTTTGCTGGATGATCTGGCTCTCGCTTCGCGTCCGGTATCCTATGTGCGCTACGAAATCACGCCCAACGATGACAAAGAACATGATATCGAGGTGTACGTCGAAATCTCGACCGAAGCCTGTATCGAGAGTACCAACCAAACCGTTGCCATCGGCAGAACTGATTACTCCATTTATTGCGGAAACACCGAGCAGGTTCCCCTGAATGCTGAAGGCGACGACATCCGCTGTGACTGGGGCTATCTCCATCTCTGCCATCCGGATGCCTTCGTGTCCTGTAAGCCGCTGAGCAAATACAAGCGCGGTTTCTGCGGAGGACGAGTGAACGTTCTGCCCGAAGACAAAATCTATACCTACGAAGATCGCGCAACGCTCGCCTTTGTCAGTCGTAAATACAAAGATATGTACGCGCTCGCCTACGACGATGTTCATTCCGTCAACTACTTCGGCGATATTCTTGACGGCTATTACAAAACAAAATACGGCACGTTCGATCAGGCGGTCAGAGCTGCGCTCGCCGAAGCGGACGAAGTCTTTGAACGCTGTGCCCAATTCGATGACCGATTTACTGCCCAAATGAGAGAGATCGGCGAGGATTTCGCAAATATCGGTGCTCTGGCCTATCGTCAGGCATTTGCCGCGCATAAGCTCTGTCAGTCCAAGGATGGAAAGCTGCTGTTTATGTCGAAGGAATGTTTCTCCAACGGCTGTATGGCTACACTCGATGTGACTTACCCATCCATTCCGCTTTTCCTCTTCCTGTGTCCCGAACTTGTTAAAGGTATGCTCCGCCCGCTTGCCAAGTTTGCCCGCAGCGATGCATGGTCCTTCCCCTTCGCACCTCACGATGCCGGACGATATCCCCTCTGCGACGGACAGCGCTACGGTCTCCTACCGGACAAGACCTACAGCTTCGAAAATCAAATGCCCGTTGAGGAATGCGGAAACTTTATCCTCACGGTTGCCGCAGTCTGCCGTGCTGAAAACTCCAACGCCTTCGCCGAGGAAAACGCTGATCTTTTGAAAACGTGGGCAGATTATCTCGCAAATAACGGCTACAAGCCCGAAAATCAACTCTGCACCGACGATTTCGCCGGACATCTCGCATACAACTGCAACCTTTCCATCAAGGCGATTATGGCGCTTGCCGCTTACGGTCAGTTGACAGAAGACACCTATTATTCCAATATCGCAAAGGAAATGGCGACACGTTTCCTGACGGAAGCAAGAAATGAGAAGGCGACCCGTCTGGCTTTCGATCAGGAGGATAGTTGGAGTCTGAAGTATAACGCCGTTTGGGATAGACTTTTGGGTCTTGGACTGTTCCCCGAAGAATTTTACGAAAGAGAAATCGCGCTCTATACCGAAAAGTGCGAAAAATATGGTGTGCCGCTGGATTGCCGTCGGTCCTTCACAAAGCTTGACTGGCTTGCATGGACGACCGTGCTTACCGATAATACGGAATATCGGGATATGATCCACGCCCGAATTGCGAAAATGGTGTCTGAAACGATTCAGCGCGTTCCGCTTACAGATTTCTATGACACCAGGACAGCCATGCAGCATACCTTTCAGCATCGCTCCGTTGTTGGCGGTTTCTTTATCAATCTGCTGCGCGGCAATCGAAATTTTCAATAAAAATTGACTTCTCTTTGCTAAAGATTGTTCCGATATATTCGTATTCAGAGTATCATTGGGGACGTTTGACATTTTGATCCTTATTTCTCACGCTACCGATGATGGATTGAAGGGACTGTTACAGAATTTTACTTCTGCAGCAGTCCCTTCGTTTTTAGATTTAAAAAATATTCAGCTACACTTCATGAATCCTTACCTTTATCCAAGAAGTAGTTGAGCATAAAGCGCACTGTCATCGTGCAGACAGGCAAATTCTTCTCAATTCGACATTCCGCCCTTATCTGGTGGTTGTGTATTCGACACCTGTCATTTATAATTATAGTATACACAAGTGAAATATCAAGGAGGCGAATATAATGGAGTTTATATTGTGTGCATTGGCAGCTCTGGCGGCAGGTGTTGGTACAGGTCTTGCAGGATTATCTGCCGCAACAGTCATGGTGCCGATTATGATCGTACTATGTCCTTCCTTTGCCGGAGAAGCCGGTGCCTATCATGCGACAGCCATTGCATTGGCATCAGATATTCTCGGTTCCGCCTTTACATCGGCGATCTACATTAGGCACAAAAACATTGACATTAAGCGCGGCAGCATCATGTTCGCGTGTATCATCTTCATGTGCATTGCCGGAAGCATCGCCGCATGGCACGCCGGAAATGTGGTTTTAGGTACATTTTCACTCTTTTTGTGTGTCGGCATCGGCATCCGCTTCCTGTTAAAACCTGATACTCAGCATAAAAAACCGACAGCCAAAGGGGCGCGCCTCGATTGGAAAGGCGTTACAGTATCGCTGTTCTTCGGTCTGACCATCGGATTTGGTACGGGCTTTGTAGGCAGCGGCGGCGGCATGATGATGCTGCTAGTCTTTACTGCCTTTCTGGGCATGGAGCGAAAGAGCGCTGTTGGTACCAGCACGCTGATTATGACCTTCACAGCGCTGATTGCCTTTGTGAGCCATACTTTGGTTGACCCAAGTCTGCTTCTTGAAAAATGGCAAATTTTGATTCTATGTATCGTGGTTGAATCTGCGGCATCCATCGTTTCGGCGCAGTTCGCCAATCGAGTAAATAATCGGATCGTGGGACTGGTCACCGGTGCGGTGCTGACGATGCTGGGCATCGTTATGCTGGGGATTCACTATCGCGAAGCGATCATGAGTTGGACACTCCTTCAGCCGGTACTCATCTGCTTCAAATGGTATCTGGTATATCTTGGCGGATGGATTGTTATTTTGCTGACCGCGCGATACTTTCTCTCCATTCCGAAGGAGACCTGGCGAAAATGCCTGCATCTGGTCGCCTATACCTCCTCCTTGTTTATGATGTTTGAATCACACGACTGGCTTACTGCAGCAGTTTGCTGTCTGATCTTCGCTGCAATTGTATACCCCATTCTTCATTTTGCAGAGCGCTGGAAAGGCTACAATGCTCTGTTCAATCAACGCCGCCCCGGTGAAGTAAAAAGGAGCCTGCTAATGCTCTTTTGTACGCACGCCGCATTGATTGCTTTCTGCTGGGGATGGCTGGATAAACCCTATATTGCAACAACTGCCATTCTTACATGGGGTGTCGGCGACACCGCTGCTGCCTTGATTGGAAAGCGCTTCGGAAAGCATCATGTTCATCTGCCGTTTGCAGATCCCCGGAAAACATGGGAAGGCAGTGCAGCCATGGTAATTTCTGCATTTTTTACGGCACTTGCTGCAATGCTGATTATTTCTCCGCTGAATTTGATGTCCTGTATTATATATGCGCTCATCGCCGCGCCGACCGCCGCTTATGCAGAATTGATCAGCCATGACGGCAGCGATACCATAACGGTACCGACTGCTACAGCGCTTTGTCTGAGTCTGCTGAGCATTATAATTTAAAATAATTCTTCGCCTATACGCTGCAGAAATATAGAAAAGTTCCCATCATACAAGTTTAAAGTGCCGCCGCGAACTTTTCGCGGCGGCATCATTCATGTACGTTCACCACTTTCCTTTTATCTCACTCTCTTGAAAAGCAATTTGCGTTTTCCCATCCGTCATCTTGCCATACGAAAACCGTTCAACAAACTGCCTGGTCGTATAGCTCGTTTCCTTGCAAAACCGCTGAACGAAATAGGAAAGATCTTCAAAGCCACATTCTTCACAGCACTCAGAAGCAGTTTTTCCGGCGAGCAGCATTAATTGAGCCTGCTCTATTCGCAATCGGTTCAGATAGCTGAGATAAGTCATGCCGGTAAGGCGTTTAAAGCTGCTGCAGAAGTAAGACCGACTTAAATGCATCCCCCGTGCGGCATCGTCGATGGTGATGTGATTTTTATAATTCTGCTCCGTTCATCGAATCAGGTCGTCAATCAAGGAGTCTGTGCAGATCACAGCTTCTCTCAACTCTGAAAGTCCTTTCGCCCATATACCGAAGAGGTGAATTAGTGCCGCAGTACGTTCAAACAGATCATCGTCCGCATCGATGAGCCGTTGTACGGCACGGATCGTTTTCTCTCGATTGGGTCGGCAGGATATCAGCTGTCGAATAGAGTACCCTGCTCGGGCATATATATGCTCTATATCAACCAAGGAACGAAGCTGCTCCAGATCAAATTTGAGGTTGATCAGATGTGCAGGCTTTGGAAGATAAAGTATCCCCGAATGAATCACATCAGGTGGAATAAACAGAATGCCATCCTCCTTCAGCGGCACAGATATACCGCCTATGTTGTAATCTCCCTGCACTCCGAAGCTGATGATTACCTCCAGCGTATGCGCGTAATGCGGACGGGTCATGGTATCCTTTTCATACCGCTGATATTCGATACAGTACGGTATCTCCTGCGTATATAAAACGTGTTCAAACAGCGTTTCGGGAATCGGAAACCCGGCGGCATTTTCCTGCATTTCTACTCGCCTTTGACGCACAATCCCCCATGAATACATATGTTTCCCTCCTGATGGCTTCTATTCGGATTATATCACACTCAGAACAGACATTCAATCAAAATATCACAATAGAGAATCGGATGATTCTCTATTGTATCCGTCTGAAAAAGGATTATCATAACAGTATACAAGATCTCCTTGGGAGGCATCGGATGCATGATCGAAAGAAGAAGTGAGCAGCGACAGATACATATCCAATCGGTACTGTTTGACTTTGACGGCACCATTTCCACTCTGCGCTGCGGTTGGGAAGCAGTCATGGCGCCCATGATGAGAGAACACATTTTCGCCTGCGGTAAAGACAGCAAAGAGACTGTCCAAGCTCTGGTAAATACTTGGATCGACGAGTCAACAGGGATTCAAACGATTTTTCAGATGAAGTGGCTTGCTGAGCAGGTTGCTTCTCGCAGTGGTCACGCTCTTGACCCGTGGGATTATAAGGCAGAGTACAACCGTCGACTGATGCAAAGCATTGATGTAAAAAAGACAGCTCTTGCAAGAGGTACTGAAAAAACCGACAGCTATCTGATGTGTGGTGCGATAGAATTTCTGCGCGCGCTTCGCGAAAAGGGCATCAGTATCTATGTTGCCAGTGGTACGGATCATCCCGATGTCGTGACCGAAGCCAAAGCACTGGGCGTATATGATCTGTTTGACGAGATCGCCGGTGCACCGCTGCATGAAGAAAACTGTTCTAAGGAAGCGGTGCTGCGCCGCCTTATTCATAACCATGGCTTGAATGGCGAACAGGTGGCGGGATCGGCGATGGCAAAGTGGAGATCATGCTTGGACGGGAAAGCGGAGCATTTACCGTAGGACTTGCAAGCAATGAGCAACTGCGTTGCGGCATTGATCCGGTCAAACGTGAACGACTTATCAAAGCAGGTGCAGATATCATCACAGGAGATTTTCTGGACAAGGATGAACTTTTTCATCTGTTCGGTTTGGCATAGGGGGCAGAATAATGCAGTACAACGAGCTTGATTTTTCAGGAATTAACACCAACAGCGCCCATGACCGAATCAATCTGGTGCGTATCGACACACTGCTTACACCCGGTAAGCATCACGTTCCCCCTGTTTCCGATCCAAATTTTGATAAGCTTGCAGCGCGCATCATTACCGCACGCAAAGCTGGCAAACAAGTGATCTGGTCGCAAGGTGCACACATCATTAAGAACTGCCTGTCGCGCTATTTGATTGAACTGATGAAGATGGGTATTATCACCCACCTGTCGGGCAACGGTGCGTGTAGTATCCACGATTTTGAACTGGCATACTTGGGCGGCACAAGCGAACACGTTCCCACCGCTATCGAAGACGGTTCCTTCGGTATGTGGGAGGAAACTGGACGGTGGATGAATGAAGCTTTGATCGAAGGCGCAAAAAACAATTGGGGCTATGGCGAATCGCTCGCTCGCTACATTGATGTGCATCCTAACAGATTCCCCTACAGAGAGGACTGCGTACTGTATCAGGCGTGGAAAATGGGCGTTCCTGCAACGTATCATATTGCACTGGGAACCGA
>CAZYQB010000059.1:0-9527 GCA_964649595.1 uncultured Oscillospiraceae bacterium
GTTCTTCCATGGTGCGCTCATAGACCTTGCCGGTGCCGGTGCTGACGCGATGCAGCGTGTTGTCGTGGCAGGATACGATCTCGCCGTCCTTGGTGGGCCACAGGTCGAACTCGATCTCCTCAGCACCCAGAGAGAGGGCGGCGCCGAATGCGGGCATGGTGTTTTCAGGAGCCAGCGTGGAGAAGCCGCGGTGTGCGCAGATGCGCGGATAGCCCATGATGCTTTCCTGATGAACGATGGCGGCACCGCCGTTTCTGTACAGCCACGGACGACGACCTTCCTCGATATACTGATAGTGGGACTTGAGCGCGCCCTTGAAGCCGGCAGCCTTGTAGAACTTCTCCTTGGGATCGATCTCGGCGATGCCCAGACCGATTTCGCTCTTCATGTCCACCAGAACCTTGCCGCTGGGAGCAACGATGGTGCTGCAGCCGCAGATTTTGGAATCCAGTCCCAGAGAGACGGAGGAACGGATCAGATATGCGTTGGTGTGGTAGCACAGGAAACGATGGATCATATCGAGGGTCTCATGCGTGTCGGTGCGCTGATGCGAGCAGCCGATGATGACATCGATATTTTCCAGAGCCAGCTTGGCGAATGCCTCATAGAAATAGAAGTCGTAGCAGGTCATGAAGCCGTAGCGGACGTCTTCGATCTCGATGACGTAGGGCTTGGCAAGCTCGTAGCTGTAGCCCACGTCCATGCCATTGCCGCCCTTGTCCGCGCCTTTGACCTCACTGGGAGCCGGATGCGCCTTGAAGTAGCGTCCCACGATGTTGCCCTTGCGGTCGAAGGCGTAGGTGGTATTGCGCCAGCCGCCGCAGCCTGCATCGCAGCCTGCGTTGACGAACACGATGGCGTTGCAGCGAATGGCGGCTTCCTTTGCCTTGGTCAGGATGATGTCGTTGTATTTCACGATGGACGCGTCGAACATTGTCTTGTTGGGCTGATCGGCGGGAACATCGCTGTATTCGGGCAGAACAATCAAATCCATGCTCTCGTCGCACTGATCGAGCAGCGCGACCATTTCTTCGAAGCAGCGGTCGTTGTCCTTGTAATCGAAAGAGTAGTAGGGCTGAATGACACATACTTTCATTGAAGAACGCTTCCTTTCCTGATGTTGATACGGATTGTATTTCTGCACCGCGATGGGTGTGAAATTTCTGCTTCTATTTTAACATAGAACAGGCTGCTTTTCCAGCATTTTTATAGATTTGACAGGGCTATCTCGCTTCGATAAACTTGCTTTGATTTGTAATATCATTTGAAATGAGAGACCTCGGATAGATTTATTTTAAAGCGCAGGAAGCTCTTTAAAATCGAAGATGTAGTGATCGGCAATCGATCGGATTTCCTCTATATACTCTTTGGAGGAATCATCGTATACGCCGCAGACCTTCATGCCTGCCTGCTTTGCGGTCAGATCGGCATTGTAGTTGTCGTCGAGGAACAGAATCTGATCCACCGGCTGACCGATCTTTTTGGCTGCCATGCGGTATATTTCGGGATCTGCCTTGGTGGTTTTGAAGTCCTCGCACGACCACACGTTTTCAAACAGGTCGTAGATGCCCAGACGCTTGAGACACGGGTCGAGCGTCACATGAGGGCTGGCGGTTAGAACGTGCATACTGTCGCCGCGTGTTTTGAGACGGTGCAGCACCTCGATGACGTTTTTCTTTGCCTGTACGTTGAAGGAGTATTCATCGATGGCATAGCGCGTCATCTGAGCGATGATCGCCTCTTCGCTCATCGGCACGCCCAGCTGGACGTAATAGCGCGCCGTGCCCACATAGCCCAGAGGAGTGATGCGCTTCATCAGCTCGTTGTCGTAAGGGATGTGGTTTTCGTCAAGTATGCGCAGCATGACCGAAACGTAGGTAGGCATGGAATCAACCAGAGTGCCGTCAAAGTCGAACAGATAGGTTTTCATGATGATCTCTCCTTTGTTTGATGGTAGAGTGTGGAAAGGATGCGCTGCCGTTCTTCCTGACAAAAGGCATACAGCTCAAAAAAATACCGATTGAGCTTATCCTGCAGCGTGCGGCGATTTTCGGCATCGGCGCAAAGCAGCAACCGAACCTGAGATGAAATAAATCGGTCCTCTTCAAGCGTCAGTGCAGGCAAGGGCAGCTTTTCCAGATGATTTTTCAGCACTTTCATGCCGCCGAATTGTTTCATATACAGATATTGAATCGGTGCCGAGTTGAGCAGGGCAAGGAGGGCATAAACGGAAAAATTTTCCGTTTGAGGGATCAGTATATTTGCGCTGTTGAGACACAGCATACCGCTTCTATCCAAAGCAAATACGGGGCGGTCGCAGATAAAGCGGTAGACCAGTTTTTCTTTGGTGTGATAGTATTCATCGCGTGCAGCCTGCTGAAAGGCGGCGCGGTCGTATCGGATATATTTTGAGGCAGGCTTGATGCGGTAAGGCTCGATTTCTTTACCGGTAAGAATTGGTTCGGTGCCATCGGCAGGCGTATTGAGCAGCAGCCTTTTATTGTCTCCGGTCACGATGCCCAACGCCCATGTGGAGCCCTTCAGGGAAAGAGCGCCGCGCGCATATATTTTTTTGAGGATAGAGCAGTCGAGTGCATCCAGCGGGCGAATGATGCAGTCGATATTTCTTCGATAAAATGAATAAGGGATGTGGGTGTCGATCTGCGAACCGCGAAGGTGAAGCGAATCATCTGAAGCGGCAGCGTGTACCTCAATGGAGATGCAGCGTGTGGTCACGCCGCTGAATGACTCATCAAAGAAGCAGATCTCTCGGATGTGTAGATGCTCTATCAGATAGCGGCGCAGCGCACCGTGCGCACGGACGTTTAGGAACGATTCCGGCAGCAGAAAGCGGATGATCCCATTGATCTTTAGGTGCTGACAGGCGGCATACAAAAAGCAGGAGAAGCTTTCATTAAAGGTGAGCGTGTTGAATTTCAACTTGTCTGAAAATGCGCCCCACGGCGGATTGGTGATGATGAGATCAAATGAGGAGGGAAATGGGAGCACATCATGCAGAAAGTCGGCGCAGACAACTTTCGGAATGCCGCCGCCTTCGCGTGCGATCAGCAGATTGACCCGCGCGAGCAGAATCGCGATAGGGTCGCTATCGCAGCCGAAGATGTTTTCGGGCGGCACGCCTTTATCAAGCAGCGCCGTCAAAAAGGCACCGCTGCCGCAGCATGGATCGATGCAGCATTTTAGATCGGCAATCGGCAGATCTTCCGTCATACTGCGGATGATGGAAGGCGGCGTATAGTAGATGCCCATGCGGTTGCGCGTACCTTCGCTCAGCAGCGACTGATATACCAGCCCCAACAGATCATGCTCGCCTTGGGGGAGCGTCAAAGAGAGAATTTCTTCAATGGTACCGCACATCGGCAGATCGGCAAAGAGATCTGCTGACAGCGCAGCATCCCACAGCGAATAGTGGTGCAGCAGGTTTGCGCACAGTGAGTACATAACAGAGGATATACTCCAGTCATTTGTACGGATTTCTTGAAGCAGTGTAAGTATCCAGTCTACCGCAGAAGAAGAGGAAACATATTCAAAAGGGATCACGTTCTTTTCGGAAAGGCGTTTGTTGGCGCGGGAAACAAGCCGACCGGTGGGAGCCTCTGCATGAAGCCGATTCCAGTTGCGGCGGGTTGCAGGTGAAATGATAGGTGTTTTGTCGCTCATGGACGGCTTCTCCTTTTGTAATAATATCGGATGATCCTTTGAAAGAAATTCGACGTGCAGGGAGTACATCCTGCAGCGGTGTATACGGAAATTATGAAGGAAATGTGGAGAAGCCGATGCCAAATGTCGTAAAAAGGGCATAAAAGGGAAGTTGACATACTGTTAAGCGGGGTGTATGATAAAAGATAACATAAAGTTATACCTCAGGAGGGATTAAAAATGCTCAGGCTTCTTCGGAAAATGCGCCTTCGGGAGATCATCATGTGTCTGGGATGCGCTGTGTGCATACTGGGACAAGTGTTTTTTGATCTGCGTCTGCCCGATTATATGAGCAAGCTGACGGTGCTTATCCAGACACCCGGCAGTCAGATGACCGATATCTGGCTCAATGGGCTGCAGATGCTCGGCTGCGTGCTGGGCAGCGCTGTGCTGTGCATCGGCTGCGGTTATCTGGCGGCAAGAACGGCGGCGGGCTTTACTCATTCGGTGCGCAGCGATTTGTTTCGCCATGTCATGAACATGGGACAGCAGGAGATGCTTCGATTCTCCGTGCCCAGTTTGATTACCCGCACCACCAATGATATCACACAGGTGCAGATGGCGCTTTCGATGGGTATGCAGAATATCATCAAGGCGCCCGTCATGGCGGTATGGGCGGTTATAAAGATACTCGATAAGAGCTGGGAGCTGTCGCTGGTGACGGCAGGCTTCGTGGTGGTCATGTGTGTATCGGTGCTGTGCATTATGATGACTGTCATGCCGCGCTTCCGCATCGTTCAGAAGATCACTGATTCCATTAATCGCATTGCCCGTGAAAATCTGACCGGCATCAACGTGGTGCACGCGTTCAATGCCGAGGACTATCAGAATGCGAAGTTTGATGAAACCAATACCTATATGATGAAAACACAGCTGTTCAATCAGCGCACGATGTCTCTGATGCAGCCGATCATGCAGTTTGGCATGAACAGTCTGTCACTGACGATCTACTGGGTGGGTGCGGCTCTGCTCAGCGGTGCGGCGCTTACGGTACGGCTGGATATGTTCAGCGATCTGGTAGTATTCAGCACCTATGCAACGCACGTTGTCATGTCGTTTATGATGCTGGTCATGATCTTTATGATGATGCCCCAGGCGCTGGTCTCCGCCGAGCGAATCAATGCGGTACTGGATACCAAATCTACCGTGCAGGAAGGCAATAAGCAAAGCAGCAGCGAGGTCGGCACGATCGAGTTTAAGAATGTCAGCTTCTACTATCCGGGTGCGATGGAAGATGAACTGGTCAATATCAATTTCCGTGTGGAAAAGGGGCAGACTGTGGCCATCATCGGCTCGACCGGCAGCGGCAAGACGACGCTGATAAATCTCATTGCGCGCTTCTATGATGCTACCAAGGGCGAAGTGCTGGTAGACGGCGTGAACGTGAAGGACTATACCTTCAGCGAACTGTACAGCCGGATCGCCTATGTGCCGCAGAGAGCAGTGCTGTTCTCCGGCTCGATCGGAGAAAACGTGGCCTTTGGCGAAGGCGCAAAGCCCATCGGTAATCGGGAGATCGAGGATGCCGTCGCGCTGGCTCAGGCGAGTGAATTTGTGAGCAAGCTGGAGGACGGCGTTGAGCATCGTATCGCACAGGGGGGACGCAATGTATCCGGCGGTCAGAAGCAGCGCCTGTCCATTGCGCGAGCGCTGGCAAGAGGGGCAGAGATACTGATCTTCGACGACTCCTTTTCTGCGCTGGACTATCGGACCGATGCTGCGCTGCGTGCGGGACTGAACGAAAAGCTGAAGGATACCACGCGCGTGATCGTGGCTCAGCGCGTCAGCACCATTCGCCATGCCGACAGAATACTGGTTCTGGAGGATGGACGGATCGTAGGCAACGGCACACACGATGAGCTGATGAAGGAGTGCAGCGTTTACCGAGAAATCGCCAAGTCGCAGCTTTCCGAAGCGGAACTGGCTTAAAGGAGGCGGTGCAGCATGGAAAAAAATGTAAAAATGAATCCGCAGGCGAACGATCCCAAGAAGATGGGCAACACGTTTGCTGCGCTCGGCAAGGTATTCGTATATATGAAGGGCTATGTACCGGTCGTGATTATCTGTCTGGTGATGGCGGCGGTCAGCGCGATACTGAATATGATCGGTCCGAACTTCATCGGTCAGATCACGACCCTCATGCAGCAGGGACTCGGCGGCGAGATCGATCTGGCAGCAATTGGAAAAATTGGCGGTTTTCTGCTGACTCTTTACGGATGCAGTGCGCTGATCAACTTCGCTTATCACTTCATCATGGCGACCATCACGCTCAAGACCTCAAAAAACCTGCGCGGTGATCTGTCCGAAAAGATCAACCGCGTTCCAATGAGCTACTTTAACAAGACCAAGCAGGGCGATGTGCTCAGCCGCATCACCAACGACATCATGATGCTCCAGCAGGGCATGAACAACAGTATGCCGGGTATCATCAGTTCGCTTGCGCAGTTTGTCGGCTGCTTGGTGATGATGATTATCACCGACATCCGACTGACCTTGTGTGTCATGGCGGTATCGATCATCGGCATCTTCTTCGTGCTCAAGGTGATGGGACGTTCGCAGAAGTACTTCGTTGCCAAGCAGGAAAGCCTTGGCGCGCTCAATGGCTTCATTGAAGAAATGTATACCGGTCAGTCGGTCGTGCGCGTATCGCGTGCAGGTCGCAGGATCAATCAGCGCTTTGACAAGCTCAACGATATTGTATACGAAGCCAACTGGAAGTCTCAGTTCCTTTCGGGCATCATGCAGCCGATGATGATGGTAGTGGGCAATATCGGCTATGTAGTGGTGTGTGTGGTCGGCTCGGCGCTGGCAATGAGTGGCGCGATCGACTTTGGCGTGATCGTATCGTTTATTCTCTATGTGCGCTTCTTTACATCTCCGCTTACGCAGATCGCGCAGGGTATGACCAATCTGCAGGGTGCATCGGCTGCGGCAAAGCGGATCTTTGACTTCCTTGAAACCGAAGAGCTGAGCGATGAAAGCCACAAGACCGCCCGTATCGACGCCCCCAAAGGCAATGTGGAATTCAAGAACGTGCGCTTCAGCTATCCGGACAATCCTGACAAGATCATCATCAAGAATTTCTCTGCCAATGTCAGGGCAGGTCAGAAGGTGGCGATCGTCGGACCTACCGGCGCAGGCAAGACAACCATGGTCAACCTGTTGATGCGCTTCTTTGAAATCAACAGCGGCTCAATTTCCATCGACGGTATCCCAATCGCCGATATGAAGCGCGAGAATCTGCACGGTCTGTTCAGTATGGTGCTTCAGGATACATGGCTGTTTGAAGGCACGGTGCGTGAAAACCTGATCTACAACATGAAGGATGTGAACGATGAGGAACTCAGAAAGGTGTGTGCGGCCTGCGGGCTGTCTCACTTTATCCGCACTCTGCCGCAGGGATTTGATACGGTGCTTTCCGAAAAGACCACCATCTCCGCCGGTCAAAAGCAGCTTCTGACCATTGCACGCGCGATGCTTCAGAACAGTCCGATGCTGATTTTAGACGAGGCAACTTCCTCGGTGGATACCCGTACCGAAGCGATCATTCAAAATGCAATGGACGAGCTGACCAAGGAAAGAACCAGCTTTGTCATTGCGCACCGCCTGTCTACCATCAGAAATGCTGATCTGATCCTTGTTATGAAGGAAGGCGACGTGATCGAAAGCGGCAGCCACGACGAGCTGATGGCACGGGGCGGATTCTACAGCGAATTGTATAACAGTCAGTTTGAACACACGGCTTAAAACAGGAGGTACCTGAGATGAAGGTAAAGTACATCACCATCGAGCGCGAATACGGCAGCGGAGGTTCCAAGATCGCAGAGGAACTGGCACGCAAATGCGGCATTGCCTGCTACGGCAGAGAGATCCTCGAAATGGCGGCGCAGAACCAGCACGTTTCGGTAGAGGATGTGGAACGCTATGAAGAAACCGCATCGAGCAGTCTGCTCTATTCATTCTTCATGATGGGACAGGCGCAGGCGGGCGAGATATCCGATGTGATGCCCATGGAAAGCCGCCTGTATGTGGAGGAGCATGAAGTTATCAAGACGCTTGCGCGCAAAGGTCCGGCAGTGTTCGTGGGTCACTGTGCTTCCGAGGCGCTTCGCGATGAGCGCGGTGTGCTGCGCGTGTTCATCCGTGCCGACGAATACTTCAAGCGTGCGCGCGCCATCGAGCATTACGGCATCGCCGAAAAAGATGCCGAATCGGTCTGCCGCAAGTACAACAAAAAGCGTGCTAACTACTATGCGTTCAATACTGCAAAGAAGTGGGATGATCTGAGCAACTATGATGTTGTGCTCGACAGCTCCACCATCGGCATCGAAGGCTGCGTAAAGGTGCTCTCGGCGCTTATCGACTAAATATTCATAATTTTTAAACGGCATAAAAAGCAGGATCCGCGCTCCGAATTTCTTCGGGGAACGGACCCTGCTATGTTTTGGTGAATGAGGGATATCAGGATTATTTCTTTCTGCGAACCACGCGGCAGATCAGGCGTACGATGCGCACAATCAGCCAGATAATCAGCCACAGCAGAAGAACGATTAAAACGGCGGCAATCAGCGCGAAGGTAAACCAATTGGCGTTTCTGAGCAGATTTACGGGATTCCAGCTTGAGTAAACTACCTTTCGTCCGTCGGTTTTGGAATACTGCGAATCCATCGTGCTGTTTGCGGTGCGGGGCGTAATGGCGATCAGACCGAAGGAGGTCTTTTCGACCGAGCCGAGCATCTGACCGCAGTACATACCGGTAACGATGCGATACAGCTTTTCTTTGTCGATTTCCTCGAGAGAGCCGTCATTTCGGCGCAGGCGGGCATAATCGACTTTGTTGAACAGCATACGGTTAGTATTGAAGGAATATTCAATTCCCGAGGTGAACAGCTGAGCCGAGCGCATCAGCGGCTGAACGGAAGCATCAACCTCCAGAGCATTGAGCAGATCCTAACCGGTAATGTATACCGCGATCAGCTCGCCTTCGGTGCCGACGCCAGAGAAGCGGCATTAAATACATTCGATACGGTGACATTGCCCACCGGCAGGCTCTCGCGGATAACGCCCGAAGCGGTAACTGCCATGTCTACTGTTTCGCCGGTTGCCTGTTCAACTGCCCACTTGTAGGCGTCGGAGAATACGTTGCACAGGGTAGATTTATGCTGCGTGGCGTATACCTCGTCTACGGTGTCGAAGGTGTAGGGGTTATCAGTCAGCACCTTGTCGAAACTCATGGAATAGGCGATCAGAGAGTCAGAGTCAACGGAGGATTTGAATTGCTCGACCAACGCGGCAATCTCGGAATCTTCGGTAACGGAATCGTTGATGGGGATCAGCTCATAGCTGATAAGATCAGTGCTGCCGTCTGCGCCGAAGGTCATCTTGACTACGCCCAGATATTTGCCGTACTCGCCGGCAGATACAATGCAGGTATCATTGACCTCAATGGGAGTGTGCAGCGTGGTGTGGGTGTGACCGGATACGATCACATCAATGCCGCTTACCTTCTGAGCCAGCTCATAGTCCTCGCCCTGACGGGAGGAGGTGCCGGAGTGGGACAGGCAGACGACCACAGGCTCTGCGCCGTAGGTCGCGACACATTCGGCAATGGCGGTATCGACTACGCGCTGTGCGGTTTGAGCCGGATCATACAGTATGCTGCCGGAGTTGGGCGCGCAGTCATCGGAATTGAAGCCCATGATGCCGAAGAGCACATAGTATACGCCGCCGCGTTCAAGGATGGTATAATCCTTTACGCCGTAGTTTTCAAATGCTGCCCACATGGCGGCGGAATCCTCGTCATAGCC
>CAZYQB010000060.1:0-9416 GCA_964649595.1 uncultured Oscillospiraceae bacterium
TCACATTATATACCTCGAAGCGGATATTGAGCAGTTCTACGTCTACCTGCTCAAAGCGCTTCTGATCGGGCTTGTGGAAAAGTCGGGTGATAAAGCCGACGATATCCAGATCAAATCCCTCCCATACCCAGTCAGAACCGCTGACCTGACAGTAGGTGACCTTCTTTCTCAGGTGCTGATCGATGGGCGGCTCGCCGATCAGAGCATAGAACTCCTTCAGATCGGGCGTCATGCGGTTATCGATCAGATGCAGCGCCATTTTAAGAGGTTCAGACAGACCGCTGTTGCCCACGCGGAACTTGATCGCCTGATCGACGCTGCGCTTAATCATGCCGGTCTGGCGAATGAGCCGCTGACCGCACTGCGCCGCCTTGTCCAAACGCTCGCTATTTTCCTTCACGTCATCAAGCTGCGCTTCGATCTCCTCCATCGTCTTGTTGACCGCGCCATAGCGGCGCATATTGCGCAGATTGCGCGCGACTGCCTGAGTATACTTCTCCTCACTGATGACCAACTCACGTCTCTCCTCGACCATCATCATCATTTCCGCACTGATGCGCTTTTCTTCGTGCTTCTTGCTCAAATGCTTTACGCCTGGATCATTATCCCACTCATCCGTGTACTCGGGAATGATGCGGCTGATGTGCCTTTCTTTATCTGCCCGACGCTTGTACATCTGCGAAAGCTCCAGTTCCAACTCCCTGCGCCGCAGAATATCCGCTTTAACCTGTTCCCATCCGCTGTTTGATTCCACCCCTGCTACCTCCCTGCACCGTTCTCAATAAACGTCCAAAAACAAATACCGATGTCAATTGGATGCCGCTTCCATCACGCAGTCGATAATCAGTGCAATCAGCAGCACATCCACTTCATCTGCATCCCGGACAATATCTATCTCATAGCTGTCGCCCCATGTCATCCATTCCTTATGAATATTTGCAATCGGCGTTCTATTGTGCAGAATCTCATAATCATGCTCCCAGAATCTTCCATCCACCGACCATACGACGCCGTCAGCACGCTCGATGCGATACTTCGGATGCAGAAATGAAAATTCCTGTATGACCTGCGCCATCTGCTCTCCGCCGACATACACCAGATATCTGGGGAAAAAGCTGAATACCTTCTGCTGAATATGGGCAAAAGCACGGTCATATTCATCATATACATAAAGTCGTTTGCCCAGAGAAAACACTTCTCCCTTTACATAATACCTCTCTTTTCCGTTTTCGTCCAGTACCTTAAAGGAATCTGCCCAAGAAAAAACTTTCTGTCTGATATATAATTTCATCATTATTCCTCCGATTCCTGCTTGAGTTTTCCATGTTTATCTTGCCTTTTCCACGATGCTGTGCAGTTCCTGCCTCAGTCGACTGATTTGGCGCTCCATTTCTCGCTGCACTTCATTGAGCCGATCAAGAATTTTCTCTACTCTTATCTTCGCCATACGGACACTATTTTGTGATTCCTCTATTCTCCGAAGCACAGACAGATCGGCAAATATCCCATCAAAGAACCAGTCTGCAAACCGCGTAAATCCATCCATCTCCACATATACTTCCGCATTTACACGAATATCGGCAATCTCCTTTTGAAACTCATTAACAAAGCGCTGAAGCTGCTGTGTATGCTGCTGCGCAGTATCGTTTCCGCTTCAATCCCCCTCTCGCGCATTGCTCTGAGCTTTTCATCCAGCGTTTCTCGATATCTCATTTCCGTATTTTTCATATCGCGCAAATCCCATTCAAGCTGCTCGATCTGCTCCTCCACACGCTTTAGCTCATTGCACACGATCTCATATTCTGAGAATGTTTTCAGTATCCCGGCGCGTTCCTTTTCGAGCATATCTTCTTTCTTTCCGATGATCGCATAATAAATCGACCAAAGTCCGCCTGTCAGCCGCTTTATCTCCGTCTGCTTCTTCTCTAATTCTCCGCGCAGCATATGCTCCCGGGCAGCCAATTTCTCACGCTGTCGTTTAAGTTCTTCCCGCATGGTTTCTGTTTTTCCTCTGCACAGCATCTTCTCTCGCAACCTGTCGAGTTTTAAATCATATTTCTCCAACATAATGCTCCCTCCTCATTTCAATGCCGCCCCGTCCTTATATCAATAATATATCACACTCACGCCGCGTTTCCAACGGATACTCGCCCAATCATACACTTCTGCATCCGAAAGCATCGTTTTTGCGTCTGAAATGACAAAATGCTCCGATGCACAAACAGGCATCGAAGCATAAGCATTATTCAATTTCATATCCGCAGGCGGCACGCAGATCGTGCACAAGCTGCGCTTTAAGGGCATCGATCGAATCAAATTTTGTTTCGGGACGCATGAAGCGCAGCAATTTTACTTCAATATGTCTGCCGTACAGATCACCCGAATAATCGATCAGATGTGCCTCTACAGTAGGCGTGCCCTCCGGCACGGTGGGATGCTGTCCGATGTTGAGAATCACGCGATACTTTACTCCGTCCACCTCACTGATACCGAAATATACGCCTCTTTTGCAAAAAGACGGCGGCTGTACATCAATATTCGCCGTTGGAAAGCCGATCGTGCGCCCAAGCTGCTTGCCGACTACCACGAATCCTTTAAGTACGCATATCACTTTTTTCATATCTGTCAGCTCCGTTTCAGCTAATATGGCTATTATATCGAAAAAAGCGATTTTTGACAAGAGAAGCAGCTCTCCCGAAATCAGGAAAGCTGCTTTATTTACAGATATATGCTTTTAAGAAGCGATCTATCTGGTCAATGCTGCGCCCATTTCTTCGCACGCCGAAACAGCATCATCATCGGGAGCGTCATTGCAGATCACGCTTTCGCAGACAAGGTCTGCGCCGGATGCGATCACTTCCTCCGTCCAGTTGCGCATCCACTCACCATCGCCCCAGCCGTAGGAACCGAACAGTGCGACCTTTTTCCCGGCGAGGCTGCCCTCTACCGAGCGATACATCGGCTCGAACTCGCTTTCTTCAAGCTGCTCGCAGCCCATCGAAGGGCAGCCGAATGCAATGGCGTCATAGGAAGCGACCATGCTCTCGTCAAATTCTGCCGCCGTCAGCATATCTACCTGCGCTCCTGCTGCCGCTGCTCCTCTTTCCACCACCTGCGCCATAGCTTCCGTATTGCCCGTTCCGCTCCAGTATACTACTGCGATCTTCTTCATTTATCTCGTCTCCTTCATTTCTGTTGATAAATATTGACTTTGTCCCTTTGATCGATTTCTTTCATCCTCTTGATGTCGGCACGGTAAGGCGTATAAGCCCTATTCCCTGCTCATAAAGTCTGCGGTATACCTGTGTGCACTTGCGCATCCTCTCAAACTGACGCGTCGCTCCCTGCACATCATGATATACCTTCCATGGACCGCACATCAGACAGTTTCTGCCGCAGTTGGCGACAAAGCCTTCCACATCCTTGAGTGGATAGCCCAGAAACAATCCGATCTCATGAGGAAACGCACCCTGCTGACAAATACGCTGCCGAAGTGTATCCACGGCGGAAGCAACATCAAAGCGAGCATAACCACACTCTGTCAGAAATTCCCGTCTCAGCGGACAGCTCAAATCCTGAGCAAGCCGTTTGCCACGATAGACATACAAAAGTGCGCGCCCATCTTGCTCACGCATCACGGCGATATGCACATCCTTGGGCGTTAAAATCTGTTCGCAGGCAGCAATTTCTTTCATGAGCTGCTCATGCGTGCCGCAATCCGCTGTAAACAGGCTGCCCGTTTTCAATCGCGCCAACGTGGGCGCACATTGCTCTATTAGATGTCTTTCCAGCGTCATGCGCTGCCTCCTTTCTGCTTCTACGGCATTTCGTCATGCATAGCGTTCAAGAATATTTTTAAGCGCCGCTGCACTAGAGGAATGACTGCGCTCGATCTGAGGACAGCTGTCCTTCGCATTTCCCTTCGCTACACGCATTGCCGTCTGTATCATCGTATGCGATACCGTAGAAGTGAATAAAATCAAAAGATCTGCTTTTCCCAGTCCCCCTCTGAGGGCTGCTGTCGGTTTGGTATACACCTTGGCATCATGTCCGCAGTCGGTGCATATCTGCTTATATCTGCGCTCCATGCACTCATTCCCGCCAATAATAATTACGCTCATGTACAAGCCTCCAGATCGCGCGCTTTAGTTAGTATACGCTAACTATCATTTTAAAAAGAAAGAGCCCATCAGCTCTGCAGATTTAGTTAGTCTGATCTAACTGGCTATAGTATACCGCTTTTCTCTCTTTTTGTCAATTCTTTTTTTGATGCTAAACGCACTTTTTTACCCGAGAATTTCAATTTATTTCCTAATTCTTGAAATATACACCGTTTTATGGTATATTGAGCATAAATGCCGCCCGATACACTTAGACACATCAAGGAGGGTCATATTCATGTCTGTCATTCCTTATGATTATATTGAACGCTGCTATGCCGGCTGGGTGGCAAAACTCATCGGCATCCGCTACGGCGCTCCAATCGAAGGATGGTCCTATGAAAAAATTCAATCGGTTTATGGAGAACTCAGCGGCTATCTGGTCGACTACAATATGTTTGCTGCAGACGATGATTCCAATGGACCGATGATATTTATCCGTGCGCTCAACGATGCTACCTGCACGCGCGACATCACTCCGCAGGACATCGCACAGACATGGCTCAACTATGCTCCCTATGAACACGGCTTCTACTGGTGGGGCGGCTACGGCATCTCCACCGAGCACACCGCCTATCTGAACCTAAGAAATGGCATCCCTGCGCCGCGCTCCGGCTCCATCGAGCAAAACGGTGCGACCGTTGCAGAGCAGATCGGGGGACAGATTTTTATCGACACATGGGGACTGGTATTCCCCAATCAGCCTGAGCTGGCCGCAGAATACGCTGCAAAAGCAGCTTCCGTCAGCCACGACGGAAACGGCATCTATGGCGGTCAGTATGTAGCTTCGGCAATTGCGCTGGCATTCACCGCAAAGAACATACGCGAAGTGCTGGAAGGCGCGCTCAACTCTATTCCTTCCGACTGCGAATATGCCCGTGCAACACGCGATGTAATCCGATTCTATGACGAACAAGCGGAGAAAAACTGGCGCGACGCCTTCCTTTACGTCAAGAAAAACTGGGGCTACAGTCGCTATCCTGGCAATTGCCACATCATCCCCAACGCCGCTGTCATGATCCTTTCCATGATCTACGGCGAAGGCGACTTTGAAAAAACGCTGAACATATGCAATATGTGCGGCTGGGATACCGACTGCAACGTAGGCAATGTTGCCACCATCATGGGCGTGCTGCGCGGACTGGATGCCATCGATCAGCACAAATGGCGCGATCCGATCAACGATATTTTCGCCGTTTCCTGCGTGCTGGGCTGTTTGAACATGATGGATGCTCCGTGGTGCGTATCGTATCTGAGCGAACTCGCCTATCGCATGG
Source organism: uncultured Oscillospiraceae bacterium (assembly GCA_964649595.1). GTDB lineage: Bacteria > Bacillota > Clostridia > Christensenellales > Aristaeellaceae > RGIG2066. Next base: position 5,438 of record CAZYQB010000060.1, read on the forward strand.
CAGGCGAGGAAATGCCCGAAAAATGGAAGAGATATATGAAGCCCGATGAGCAATATTATCATTTCATGCTGCCCGGCTCCACTCATGGCTTCAAGGTGGAAGTACCGCGCGGCACGATCAACGAAGTGATCTGCCAAAACAGCGGCGAAGGTTCGCTCAAGGCAGGTATAAAGCATTTATGTCCCGGCGGCAGCTTCCGCATCGGCAAGCGCACCTACTTCTATCCTTCTGATTTCCACGACAATCGCTATGAACCGACCTGTTCCCCTCTCCTGTTTCCCGGTCAGCGCATTTCGGCATTTGTCAAGCCTGCAGAATATACGATTCCTGAGTTGTCCGTAAGTATGTATGTGCGTGTGCGCGGCGGAGAGATCATTCGGGGCGAAAATGTCTCACTGACCGAGGACGGTGCGTCCCTCTCCTTCGATATTCCCACGCTGCCGCATATGCTGATCGACGAAATGGGTGTATATGCTGAGGCGGGCGTTCAGAAGGGCAGCGGCACGGCACTTTTGTATGTATCCGACGTGCGCATCGAAGGAAAGCCGCGCTACGACATCGATTTTGCTTATGAACGAAAGCATTATCCCATGAAGATCAGCCAGTTCACCTATCTCAAAGGCAGCTGGTCACTGGAGGGCGGTCAGCTGATGGGCTCGGCTGCCGATTTCGGCGAGACCTATACCGGCGACATCCGCTGGAGCGATTATACGCTTGAAGGCGAAATCACTCCTGCCTGCGAAGGCGAATGTGCGTTCAATGTGCGCGTGCAGGGCGCCATCCGTTCCTATGCGGTGGCACTTGATCGCGGCAAGCTGATGATCCGCAAGAACGAAAACGGTTACCGCACCCTCGCCGAATGTGCTCATGAAACCGCCGTCGGCACCACCTATCGCTTCAAGATCGTGCTGACCGGAAACGAAATCGCAGTTTACGAAAACGGCGCGCTTGTTTTGTCGGTGCGCGATGAAGATAAGCCCTACTTAAACGGCTGCATCGGCTGCTCGGTCAGAGGCGGCGCAAGGGCGTATTTTAATCATCTGGTGATCGAGTAAACGATTAAAAAACACATAGCCAAAGGGCATTGCTTCAGAGTTTTACATCTGCCGCAATGCCCTTTTCTCAATATTCCGTCATCATCTATTAAATTTACTCATTAAACAGCCAAATGAGATGAACTTTATCCAAAAGATCTTCCCAAGTATCGGTATCAAAGTAATACAAATCACACTCGATATCCTGCACATCTTCTGCACTATTAATTTCCGCCGCTTCCTGCGCATCCATAAAGATAAAGACTTCTTTTGCCTTTTTATTGGCAGGCACAGATGCCCCTGCATCCCAAATTGACCAGCCATTGCAAGAAACATTGCTGCAACTCATCAGCATTCATCGTACTGAAATCAAAACCTTCTGCTACCGCTATAGAACCACACACCATCATCGCTACAACCAGAATAAGTGCTAATACCTTTCGCACCATAGTCCCTCCAATCATATTGTTGCCTGAAAAAGCCAATCACTCATTACATATCATGTGCTCTTAACTTCTTCTGATACTGCATATTACACTCAATCTTTGAGTAAAAGTCAATACTCATATTTTGAGTATGATATTCTTGCTCATGAGGTGATGGAAGTATGGATTATCGTCAGCGAATGAGAGCCTTGAGGGAAGACAGTGACCTTTCTCAGGCAGAACTTGGAAAAATACTCAACAAATCGCAACAAGGATACAGCCATATCGAAAATGGACGGGCTGAACTCAAAATTGACGATCTGATTCAGCTTTGCAGATTTTATAACGTATCAGCTGATTATCTGATTGGATTAGTAGATGAACCGATTGCACTTCACAGATCATAAGTATATCTTGATTCGATTCTAATATCACAGCAAATCACATAACATAAAATCTCCCACTCGCCCCGACTGTATCGAATGGGAGATTTATTTACATTATTACAAACAGTTCCTCAAATGCGGGAATATCTCAATGCTGCGCTTCAAAATCCCCTTCATATAGGCAATGGCAATGCCGTAGTTGGTCATGGGTACTCCCTGCCGACGTGCACTTTCCATGCGCTGCTGAACCGCACGTTCGGTCAGCATACAGCCGCCGCAGTGCAGGATCAGTGCATATTTTGTCAGCTCCTCGGGAAATTCGTTGCCCGAGCACAGTTCGATGTTCAGCTGCTTTCCGGTGTGCTTTCTGAGCCAGTTCGGGATTTTCACCGAGCCGATGTCCTTGCACTGCCGATGATGCGTGCAGCCCTCGGCAATAAGCACGGTGTCGCCGTCCTTGAGACGCTCCACCGCCGCGATGCCCTTGACCGCTGTGTCAAGCAGTCCCTTGTATCGCGCCATAAGGATGGAGAACGAGGTCAGCTTGATATCCGCAGGAACGGCGGCATCGGCAATATCGAATACCTGACTGTCGGTGATGACCAATGCAGGCTTTTTGCCCATCGCATCGATCGTCTCGCGGATGCGATCCTCTTTGACCACCAGCGCAATCGCATTAGCATCCAGAATATCGCGGATGGTCTGCTGCTGCGGCAGAATCAATCTGCCCTTGGGCGCGGATTCATCGATGGGCGTAACCAGCAGCACGAAATCGCCTGCGCCGATGAGATCACGCACGATGCAGCCTTCCTGCTCCTTCTTCGGGGCAAGAGAGGCGATTTTCTCCTTGAGCGCGTGTACACCCGCTTTGGTGACGGCGCTCACACACATTTCTCCTGCCGGAACGGATGCCGCATCGCACTTGTTGTATACCTTGATATACGGAATGTTCATCTTTTTGACGGCTTCTTCGATGGCAGCATCCTGCGCCGTCTCGCCGCTTGCCGCATCGATCACCAACACGGCAATATCGACCCGCTGCAGCATCTGACGAGCTTTTTGTACGCGCATTGCGCCCAGATCGCCTTCATCGTCCATGCCCGGGGTATCGATCATCACGACCGGGCCCAATGGAAGCAGTTCCATTGCCTTCTGGACCGGATCGGTAGTCGTTCCCTTTACATCGGATACCACCGACAGATTCTGCCCGGTAACGGCGTTGATCAGACTCGATTTACCCACATTGCGCCTGCCGAAGAAGCCGATGTGAACGCGGTTTGCCGAAGGGGTGGCATTCATGCTCATGAAATGTCTCCTTTTCGTACGAATTTATATTAGATTTATAGTCAGAAACGGAAATCGCGGATGCCCTGTGCGATCTTTTCAAGCCTTTCGCAGCATATCTCGCGCACCTTTTCCTTGGGTATATTATTAAGTTCCGCTTCGATCAGTTTTTCGCCGATGACGCGGGTATCTTCACTTGCATAGTCCATCAGATATTCCTTGAGAGTCATCAGCGCATTCGGATGACAGCAGTTCTGAATCTGCCCTGCTTTCAAAAGCGACATAAAGCGGTCACCCGTTCTGCCTTCACGATAGCACGCGGTGCAGAAGGACGGAATATAGCCCATTTCCATCAGCCATTTTACGACCTCATCAAGCGTGCGCTTGTCGCTTACGTCGAACTGCTCGGAGTTATCCTCCTCATCCTCCTGCTCGCAGTAGCCGCCTACGCTGGTACGGGATGCGCCGCTGATCTGGCTGACACCCAGACGGATGACCTTCTCGCGCACCGCCTGACTTTCACGGGTAGAAACGATCATGCCGGTATAGGGAACGGCAACGCGGATGAGCGCACAGATCTTGGCGAAGGTATCATCGTCGATGCCGTTATCGAAGGTATCGGGATCGATATCGTCGGCTCGCTTGAGACGCGGCACACTGATGGTATGCGGTCCTACGCCATGTACTGCCTCCAGATGTTCAGCGTGCATCAAGAGACCTGCAAACTCATAACGGTACAGCTCCAGCCCGAACAGTACACCCAGACCCACATCATCAATGCCGCCTTCCATAGCTCTGCCCCAAGCTGTGGTATCCCATCGGCTTTGGCGAGCCGGTGCTGTATGACCTG
>CAZYQB010000061.1:0-9412 GCA_964649595.1 uncultured Oscillospiraceae bacterium
GGATTACGATTTGATCGCTTCGCTTCCCGTCACGCACACACAGATTGCGGCAAGCCGTTTGCTGCTGGGCTATGTGTTCACCATTTTATTTGATGCAATGATTATGCTGCCCTGCGGCGCGGTGTATGCCTATTTGATGAATCCTCCGGCGGCATTCTATCCGATTTTTATACTCACCATGCTTGCTGCGCCGGTAGCGCCGATGATCGTCGGCAGCATTCTGGGGGTCATGATCGCACGGCTTATGGCGTTCATCAAAGGCGGAAAGTATCTGCAGATGATATTCACCTGTGCGCTGTCTCTGGGGATCATGTCGATGTCCATGAATATGGAATCTCTGGTTGAAAAAGGCGGATTTGCAAATCTTGGCGTGCTGATCGGTAATGTCATGAACCGTATCTATCCGCTGACGAATATGTATGTGTCGGCGGTACGCGATCTGAGCTGGCTTTCAACGCTGCTTTTTGTGCTGATCGCGGCAGCGATGTTGATGGCTGCGGCATATATGATGGGCAGGTTTATGCCGCAGATCAATACGGCGCTGACTACCACCCGTGCCCGCGGCAAATTTCGTATGCGCGGCATGAAAAGTGCTTCTCCGCTGATGACACTGTACCGTAAGGAATTCAAGCGATATGTCTCCTCAGTGATTTATCTCTTCAATACGTCGTTTGGTCTGTTGATGGCGATCATCGGCGTAGTGGTGCTGGCGGTAAAGGGCAGCGGTTTTCTGCCGCAGCTGATGCTGGAACTTTTCCTGTTGGGAATCGATGAGAGCATACTGCTGTATGTGGTGGGATATATCGGCGCATTTCTGATTATTACCTGCTGCACGACCGGTGTTTCGATTTCGTTGGAGGGCAAAAATCTGTGGCTCATACAGTCGCTGCCGGTATCGGGCGGAGATGTGCTGATGTCAAAGCTGCTGGTCAATCTCACGATGACCGTGCCTGCCTCGCTTATCATCGGTATCGGCGGAGGATTTGCACTGTCGTTCTCGCCGATGAACATTATGCTGCTGATGCTCCTTCAGCTTTCTTACGCACTGATGAGTGCGGCGGTGGGACTTATGATAAACCTCAAGAGTCATAACTTTGATTGGGCGACTGATGCGGTAGTGGTCAAGCAGAGCGCGGCAAGCGGCTTATCCATGCTTGCAGGAATGCTGATGGTGGTTGTGCCGGTCGTGCTGACGTTTGTGCTTATGGAATATTGCGCGCTTGTATTCTATCTGACCATCGGTATCAATCTGCTCATTGGGGCGGGATTGGTCATGGCTTTTTATAAAAAGGGCGATGCGTGGATTCGGGCGCTGTAATTTAAAAAAATGTGTTTTTTTGCAGGACATGAGAAACGGCTCATGTCCTGCTGTTTGTAGCCTCCCTCATCGAGGGAGGTGGCACGGCGTAGCCGTGACGGAGGGAGTTTTGCGGCGATAGGCTCACTGTTTTCGCTATAATAGGACAACGAACTCCCTCAGTCAGCTTCGCTGACAGCTCCCTCGGAGATGGAGCCTTTGAAACGACGTGTCCTGCTGTTTTCTTTGAGAGGAGGTTGCTTTTTTTCATTGCACACGGTATACTGATGATAAAGAATTACGATGGAAAAATCGGGGGAGATGAAAAAATGCGACCTCTCTTGAGTATTGTGATGCCGGTATATCAGGTGGAAGCGTATCTGCGCGATGCGGTGGAAAGCGTGCTTGCGCAGACTTTGACAGGAGATTGGGAGCTGATCTTGGTAGATGATGCTTCGCCGGACGGATGTGGTGCGATCTGTGATAAAATGGCGGCAGAGGATGCGCGTATTTCGGTGATTCATCTCAATGAAAACGGTGGTTTGAGCAATGCCAGAAACGTCGGTATGCGGCAGGCGAAGGGCAAATATCTGATGTTTATGGATTCGGATGACCGGATCGATAGAGAATTGCTTGAAACGCTCAAAAATGCTGTAAGCACTAATGCGCCTGCGCAGATGGTCGTATGGGGACTGATCGAGGAGCATTATTCTCGAAGCGGAGAAATTATCGAACGACGGCGGATATGCGCGCGGGCTGAAAGCTGTAAAAGCGCCGAGGAGGTGAAACAGAGCGCACTGCATCTGGAGCAGAAAACGCTGTTGGGCTATGCATGGAACAAGCTGTATGATCGGGAAATGCTGCTGCACAGCGGCGTGCAGTTTGAAAATGTGCGTTTGATCGAGGACATCGTGTTTAACCTGTCTGTTTTGCCTCATGTGCAGCGGATGTGTGTGCTGGATGTGCCGATGTATTACTATGCGCGACGCACTTCGGGCAGCCTGACGCATCGTTTCATTCCGGATTATTATGAACTGAGTATGCGCCGCGTCAAAATGATGCTGGATATGTATGCGGCGTGGGGAATGGGCGAAGCCGCGGCAAAAGTGCTGGCACCGATATATGTGCGATATACGATCTCTGCACTTTCTCGGAACTGCGATGCGCGTGCACAAATGACGCATAAAAAAAGGCTTGAATTTGTGCGGACGATGCGGAAAAGCGATCTGCATAGCCGATTGAAGGATGCTATGGGACAGGGAAGCGGTGTACACGCCCTGATCGGCAGATTGATCGCCTCAGGAAACGGTTTTGTATGCCTGTTGATGGGATGGGTGATTTACTTTGTGCAGTGCGGAATGAAAGGGCTGTTTTTGAAGCTCAGCCGCAAGGAGGATGTGTGAGATGAAGCAGCTTACCATTGCTGTTCCCAGCTACAATATGGAAAAAATGTTGGGACAATGTCTTGACTCGCTTGCGGATGCACGCTTTAGCAAGGCGCTGGAGGTCATCATAGTGGATGATGGCTCCCGTGATGCAACGGCGGAGATAGCGCAGAGGTATGTGGAGCGTTTTCCCGAAATATTTTTGCTGGTACAAAAAGAGAATGGCGGTCACGGAAGTGCGGTGAATACGGCGCTTGATCGTGCGTCAGGACGATATTTCAGAATTGTAGATGCCGATGACTGGGTGAACACCGAAAATATGGAGCGTCTTTTAAAGATCCTTGCCGGTACCGACGCAGATATGATCCTCGATGAAAAGACCGAAGTGGACATGACTACGGGAAGAGAAACATATTTTTCATTCCCGGAATCAATGCCTTCCGGCAGCACTGTGGATTTTGAACGGATCACCGCCGACGAATATCGATATCATATGGCGCTGCACACCATGAGCGTAAAGCGTGAGCTGCTCGAAAGGCACAAGATCCGACTGCTTGAAAAGACGTTCTATGTTGATTCACAGTTTATACTGATGGCGACTGCCTTTGTGCAGACGGCGCTTGTGCTGCGCATGGGCATATATTACTATCGGGTGGGAAATGCTGCGCAGAGCGTGTACTATCTTAACTATGTCAAGCGCTATGCAGAGCATGACCGCGTGCTGTCCGTCTGCATCGACTTTTTTGCTGCAGGACAGTATGCATCGGCGCGCAGGGCATTTGTGGCTCACTCGACGGCACTGCTAGTTCATACGCAGTATAACATTGCGCTGATCTACAATCCCGATCGAAAAACAGGGCGCGCACAGGCGAAGAAGCTTCATTTGAAACTTAAACAGAATCAACGAGAGCTGTATACCGCCACAAACAAGCGCTACTATACCGCTTTGCTGCTGAATCGTTTGGGCATAGGATATGAGGGGCTTCAGAAGATCATGGGCAGAAAATAAAGCGAAGAACATAAAAAATCAGAGCCGAGCATTTCGACTCTGATTTTTGTGTTTTGGACTCATATCAGGCTGCAGGAGGCTTTTGTTCGTTGTTTTGATTGGAAGCAGGAGCAGAGAAGCCTTCGGTGCTGTCCGGGCGGAAAAATACCGTTACCGTCTGAAGGAGCAGCTTAATATCGTGCCAGATGCTGTAATCTTCGATATACATCAGATCCATCATCATCTTTTCCTTGGGGGCAGTGTTGTATTTTCCGGCGATCTGCGCGTAGCCTGTAAGACCTGCTTTGACGGCGAGGCGATAGGAGAATTCCGGCAGCTCATCGGTATAGCTTTTGACATTGCTGAGCATTTCCGGACGAGGTCCCACCAAACTCATATCTCCCTTGAGAATGTTGAAAAGCTGCGGCAACTCATCCAGACGACAGCGGCGCAGCACGCGTCCCACCGGGGTGATCCGGTCATCATCTACCTGAACGGAGCGATCATGTGCAGCGGTGGTGCGCATGGTGCGGAATTTGCAGATATTGAACACTTTGCCGCCGATCGTGGCGCGCGGCTGGAAGAAAAAAGGACTTTCCCGATCATACAGATAAATAGCGATGGTGCACAGCAGCATCACGGGGGAGAGGAGGATCAGCATCAGAGAAGATCCTGCGATATCGAGCGCGCGCTTTGCGATGCGCTGTTCTACGCTCAGCCCTCTGCGATTGTCTGCCGAAATGAAAGAGATGTCGTTGAACATATCATGTCCGGCACCGTATCCGATGATGTCGGCGATTTCCATGTTGTATGAGACCGGTTTGGAGATGCTGTAGCAGTATTCTACCAGCATCTGACGCTGCGCAAAAGGAATATTGTAGAGAAAGACCTGCTCATACTGGGAAATGCTGCGGATAAGATTCTTGAATGAACCGGGATCATTTACCCGGTAATAAAGCATTGCGTCGATATTATAGCGATGAGAGGCGGTGGAGAGCACATTGCGCATAAAACGGGCATCCGCTTCATTAGGACAGATCAAGCAGCTTTTTCTCGGCGGATTATATTGATTGTAGAGTTTGGTGGACAAATGGGTAAAGAGAACGATCAGACTGAACTGCAATGAGATCGCGATGAGCAGACAGATCAGCTCTCCGGCAACCGGTGTCAGGCTGGCACGGTTGTTTTCATTGAAGTTCATGATAAGGAGTTGAAAATAGGTGATCAGATCGGTCAGAAAAACGGACAGAGAGGTGGTGTTGATGGTGTGAGCCGTGCTTTCACGACCGATCTCAAAGCTGTGATACACGTTGATGAGTATCGGCAGCAGGATGGCATAGGTTACAGCCATGATCGCGGCGGTTCTCGAAAGGCGCAGCATCTGCGGATTGTGGAGGGACAGCATCAGGAAAAATATGACGCATACGCTGACAAGCAGACCTATTTTCAGCCCCAATATTTTGATTTCGTAGCGATTGCGGACTTTGTAATTCACAGGGCAGCCACTCCTAAGTATTTTTGATAAGGTCAGATATCATCGCTCAAGTCGCTTGGATCGGAAAATTCTCCGTCGGAACGGGGCATGGACGCGTTATGCTGATGAGCGCTGCGCAGTGCGGTAGAAAGTGCGCGCAGTGCATGATGCCAGCCGATGAACAGATAGTCCGGCTCATGGCAGATCTGATTATTGAGGCGGCAGGATTCAACGGCATGGATCAGCGATTCGGTCATGCCAAGTGCAGTATAGTAGGGCAGGAAGGGCAGCATATCGTCTCCGGAGGGAATCTCGTGGTTGAGCAGCGCACGGGCATCGGAAAGCAGACGCTCACCCGCATCCGTCAGACGGCGAATGCGGTTCATCAGATGAATCAGACAGAACATGATACAGATCATGATGCTGCCCAGTACCACATCGGATTGACTGGCGAGCAGCATACCGCCGCAGCCGAGTATGCCGAATATGATGATGAGCGTGCTTACGAGGATGCATGACAGATCGTTGTGATGCTTGAGCTTGCGATCATGCATATCGGCGACTACTTGTTCGCAGTAGGCGGCAAGACCGCGTTCAAACAGCTGTGCCTGATCATAATTAGCGGCACTCAGATCGGACAGCATAAATGAATCGCGATCATCAAAAAGCCATTCGATCAGTTTGAGCTGATGAGGATAGAGCGATTCCCGGCTGCTATCGAGCAGCGTGAAATAAAGTTCCTTCTTGTCGGCACCGGCTGCGATGCGGATGTGTCCGAGCTGAATCAGCTCAAGCAGCGTACCGGCAGCAGCGTTGCAGTCCGGCTCATCCTGTACCACGGCGGCTGCAAATGCAGCGGGAAAATTGAGCACGCGTTGAGGATCGGGAGTCTCCTTCAAAGCGCCTTTCATGCGGTAGCGACGCACGAAGCACAGCCAGACGATGAAGAATATCAGCGTATAGGCGACAAAGTAGACTTGCTTTGCGACGCGCAGCACAAATGCACGGCGGGCGGATTCAGCATCGAGACGCTGTTCTTCCTCAAGTATGGCTTGTCGGACAGCCTGATCTATAAGCGGTGCGGAGTCTACATACTCGGCAGGAAAGAGCAGGCGCACCTCAACATAGTCGTCGGGAAACAGGGCGGCAGAACCGAACTCGATAACATTGTCATGAACCTTGATGTCTGCAACATCCATTCCGCCGCGGGCGAACGCCACTATATTTTCCAGATTTCCGGATGCCCCCTGAAAATGCACGGTAAGAATGGCATTTTGCAGATGTACCTTGTGATCCTCGGAAATAAAAGCATAATGGATCATGCCGGTGTCGGCGTAGCGCTCGGCAAATTCAGTTAAGTGGTATTCATAGGTGACAAGGCGAGTATCGTTATTGCCGGGAGAATAGATCTGAACGTGAGTGGAGTTTTCGCTTTCAGTAACGGTGTAGCTGTTTTCGATGTAAGTAGGAGTATCGGATCGGGTAATGGCAGCGCCGTCAAGATATACGTTCAGATCAACAATGCGGCTGCCCTCCGCAGCATCGACTTGATAGGTGATGTTGCTGTAATCGCCGTCAAAGGCATAGCTGAGCGTTTCGGTGACGTAGGCGCTGCCGTCGGTCTGGATATCCATATATACGGAGTAATTGGTAACGGTATAGTCGGAAGCAGCCAAAGCAGCGGGCTGACATATGAAGATGAGCAACGCGGTTATCCATAGAATTTGAATTTTTCTGAACATATCGATAAATCCCTCCCGGTGACATTATAGCATATCGCAGGACGGTTGACCGTGGAAAGAATGTTAACTTTTGATGACGAACTTGACATGAATAAATATGCGCGTTATAATGAACCCAATTTCAATAGAGAAATGCTTTGACGGAGACAGACGGATCAGGTGCGAGTGCTTCAGAGAGCCGATGGGCGGTGTGAATCGGCGCAGTTCCCTTTTTCCGCATCACTCCCGAGCAGATCACTGAAACGAGTGCAGAGGCTGCATAAGCGCGCTGCGGTGGGAGTAAGTGAGTACGGTATGCCCCGTTACAGGCAGGGAACTTGATAGAGTTCCGCAAAGTTCTGAATATGTCGCTTTGTCCGTGAAAGCATATTGGTATATGGGCAGATGAATCAGCGCCGCGGAGTGATGGCGCATTGGCATATCGGAAAAAGTTGAGTGGTACCGCGAGCAGTCAGCATCGCCTCAATTTCGGATCGGCGTAACGATTTGAAATTGAGGCGTTTTTTTATGCCGCATATTCATTTTTCACTGTATATGCACGGTGAAAGGGCGGAATATCGGCAAAAGCGCAATAAGACGACAGAGTAAAAAGGGAGGATGGAAAAATGTCGGATCAGATTATGGCAGTTGCAATCAGAATCAGAGATTTGCGCGAAATCGTTGGAATGACGGAAGAGGAAGTTGCCAGCAAGTCGGGCGTACCGGTCGAGGACTATCTCGAGTATGAGGAAGGCACGAAGGATTTCTCCTTCAGTCACCTGTTCAACATTGCCACAACGCTGGGCGTGGATATTTCCGATCTGCTGACCGGTGAAAGCCCCAAGCTGATGGGCTATATACTCACCAGAAGCGGCAAAGGATTGGCGTTTGAGCGCCGCAAGGCATACAAGTATCAGCATCTGGCGTACAACTTCCGCGACAAAAAGGCAGAGCCGTTTATCGTTACGGTGGAGTATGACGGCAAGATGGAAGGCAAAACCGCACATTCCCATGAGGGACAGGAATTTGACTATATGCTCGAGGGGCATATGAAGGTCGTGCTCGACGGCAACGAGGTATATCTTGGGCCGGGCGACTCGCTCTATTATGATTCTTCGATTGCACACGCCATGTATGCGGTGGATGCGGATGCAAGATTTATTGCCGTAGTAATCAAGTAAGGGACACAGATGAAAAGCCATCGGGTAGCGACAGTGAAGAAAGGAAGAAACGAATGGCTCTGTATCGTGAATATCTTGAACAGTCGGATTTTGGCTCCTATGAGGACTATCTCAAAAATTTCAAAATCAAGGTTCCCGAAAATTTCAACTTTGCCTACGATGTGTGTGATCGGATCGCAAGGGAAGAGCCGGATCGTCTGGCGCTGAGATGGATCCACCCGGACGGACGCAGAAAGGACTTCACCTTTGCGGATATCAAACGTGAATCTGATAAGTGCGCAAACCTGCTTACAAAGTATGGAATCGGCAAGGGCGATGTGGTCATGTTGGTGCTGATGCGCCATTATCAGTTTTGGTTCGTGGTCATGGCGCTGCATAAGATCGGCGCGATCACGCTTCCGGCAACCAATCAGCTGATGAAAAAGGATATCGTGTACCGTGTGCAGTCTGCCGGCGTCAAAGCGCTCATCGGTACTTCCTACGGCAAGTTTGCCTCTCACATGGAGGAGGCAGTTCCGGAATGTGACACGCTTCAGGTCAAGATGATCACCGGCGGTGCCCGTGAAGGCTGGGTCGATTTCGATGCTGAGCTGGATGCGCAGAGCGATGTATGGCAGAAGCCAGAAAACCTAAATACCAACGACGACATCACCATGATGTACTTTACTTCCGGTACGTCTGGCTATCCCAAGATGGCAACGCACGATTACCGTTATCCTCTGGGGCACATTCAGACCGCGGTATACTGGCAGGGCTGTGTGGACGGCGGCATCCATCTGACCATCTCCGAAACCGGCTGGATGAAGGCGATATGGGGGAAGCTGTACGGACAGTGGCTGGCAGGCAGCGCGGTTCTGGCATACGATTTTGACAGATTTGTTCCCAAGGATATGCTCAAGATCATGAGCGAAGAGGGCGTTACCACCTTCTGCGCACCGCCCACTATGTACCGATTCTTCCTTCAGGAAGATCTGAGTCAGTACGATCTTTCGAAGATCCGCCGCTGCGCCATTGCGGGTGAGCCGCTGAATCCCGAAGTATTCAACAAGTGGAAGGACATGACCGGTCATACGCTGTATGAAATCTTTGGTCAGACCGAACTGTGTGTTACCGTGGGCACCTTCCCGTGGATGAAGATCTGCCCCGGTTCGATGGGTAAGCCTTCGCCGCAGTTTGATGTGGATCTGGTGGATGATGACGGAAATTCCTGTCCTGCCGGTCAAGTAGGTGAGATCGTCGTTCGCACCCGTCACGGCATCCCGGTCGGTATGTTCACCTGATATTATAAGGATCCTGAACGTACCGCCGAGGTATGGCATGATGATATGTATCATACGCTCGATCTTGCATGGCGCGATGAGTGGGG
>CAZYQB010000062.1:0-9349 GCA_964649595.1 uncultured Oscillospiraceae bacterium
GCTCAATATCGCGAGCTGGCGGCAACCGTTCCCAATGTTATCTTCGGCGGTCGTCTGGGCGAGTATAAGTATTACGATATGGATAAGGTGATCGCCTCGGCGCTGGAGTTGGTTGTTAAAGAATTGAATGATTGATCGCGGTAATGAATACTGGCGAATGAGTTGTTGACAAAAAAACGTAGGTTATATTTAATTGATCGACCGTGGTGTGGTTTGGTAAAGTGTTCAAACCTGCCGCGGTCGATGTAGGAAAGTGAGGAAAACATTGATACAGCAAATTGTTGAACGTATACGCAAGCAGCAGTTTCTGTTTGAAGAACTGGTAAAGCGTGATTTTAAGGGCAAGTATAAGCGCACGGTGCTTGGTATGCTGTGGAGCCTGCTGTCGCCGCTTCTGCAGCTTGCCGTTATGTCGATGGTGTTTACTCGATTCTTCGGGCGAAATACGCCGCATTATATGATCTATCTGTTTTCGGGCAATCTGATTTTCAGTTATTTCAGTGAGGCGACCAATCAGGGTATGGTCGCACTGGAGAGCAATGCACATATTTTTTCGAAGATCAATGTTCCTAAGTATATCTTCCTGCTGTCGAAGAATGTGTCGTCGCTGATTAACTTTCTGCTGACGCTGGTGATCTACTTTGTTTTTGTAGCCATTGATGGACTTCCTTTCAGATGGAACTTTATCACGCTGCTCTATCCGATCGTCTGCCTGCTGGGCTTTAATGTGGGCATGGGTCTGATCCTGTCGGCGCTGTATATCTTCTTTAAGGATATAAAGTATCTCTACAGCATCTTAACGACACTGCTGATGTATATGTCGGCGGTGTTCTATACGCTGGATGCCTTCACGACCTTCCAGCAGGGATTGTTTTTTCTCAACCCGGTGTATACCTACATCAGCTATTTCCGTTCGGTGGTCATCAATGGCGTGATCCCTCCGCTGTGGCATCATGGGCTTTGCCTTGGCTATGCAGCGCTGGCGCTGCTTGCAGGCTCGGTCATGTATCATAAGAACAATTACAAATTCCTGTATTACATTTGATCGTGAGGGACAGAGATGAAGGTTGAAATCAAAGATATCGTTGTTGAGTATATGATCGGCGATATCAAAAACATCGGTTTAAAGGATTATATCATCCGCAAGATCAATCATACAGACGACAGAAAGATGTTTCGCGCGCTGAATGGGATTTCGTTTTCGCTGCAGATGGGTGATTCTTGTGGAATTATCGGCAAGAACGGTGCCGGCAAGTCTACCTTGTTGAAGGTGATTTCCGGTATCATGCGCCCTACGCAGGGCGTGGTAGATGTGCAGGGAAATATTGCGGCGCTTCTTGAACTGGGCTCGGGCTTTGATCCGGATCTGACCGTAAAGGAGAATACTTATCTGCGCGGTGCAATGCTGGGCTATACCCGACAGTTTATGAATGAGGTGTATGACCACATCATCGCTTTTGCGGAGCTGGAAGAGTTCCAGGATATGCCCTATAAGACGCTCTCTTCGGGCATGAAATCCAGACTGGCATTTTCGATTGCCTGTCTGGTCAAGCCGGAGATTTTGATTCTGGATGAGGTGCTTTCCGTAGGCGACGCCGAGTTCCGCAGCAAGAGTGAAGCAAAGATGAAGGAGATCATCGAAGGCGGCGCGATCACGCTGTTTGTATCGCACTCTCTGGCACAGGTTCGCAAGACCTGCAACAAGGCACTATGGATCGAAAAAGGAAAGCAGATCGCTTTTGGCGAAGTCAACGAGATTTGCGATATGTATGAAGCCTCCCTCAAGAAGTAATATGCCAAGTGTAATGTAATCAGGTTTATAAAGCGGACAGTTTGGCGGAGAAGAAACCGCAGGCTGTCCGCTTTGCATTTTGCGGGAGCTTATTGGAAGGTATTAAAAAACAAAACGGGCGAGTATATTGAAATAATATTCGATACACTCGTCCGTTTTGCACATTTCGGCATCGCCAGATAGCTTTTTATGAAGTTCGGCAGATGAAAAAAGGCTATTTTCTCTTGCGGTAGTCGGCTATGTTACCATGTAGTCTTTGCGGATGCAGGCGTGAAGTGAGGAGACAGCAAAAAAGCTCTCTGCCCTTTCGAGCAGAGAGCCAGAACCCTGTATAAGCGTTTGAATAACTCCGTACAAGAGATAACCGAGATGGTAGACTCGATTAGCGCTTGGAGAACTGGGGAGCGCGGCGTGCGGCCTTGAGACCGTACTTCTTACGTTCCTTCATACGCGGGTCACGGGTCAGGAAGCCAGCCTTCTTGATGGCATCCTTCAAATCAGCATCAGCCTTAACCAGAGCGCGGGCGATGCCGTGACGGATCGCACCAGCCTGACCGGTGAAGCCGCCGCCGTGTACGTTAACGATAACGTCGAAACGGGCGAGGGTGTCGGTCAGAGTCAGGGGCTGACGGACAACGGTCTTGAGGGTCTCCAGACCGAAATAATTCTCGATATCACGCTTGTTGATGGTGATGTTGCCTTCGCCGGGCATCAGACGAACGCGGGCGATCGCCTTCTTGCGGCGGCCAACAGCATTGAAGCAAACTTCAGACATTTTCGTCATCCTCCCTCTTACTTAACTTCGAACACAACGGGCTTCTGAGCCTGATGTTCGTGGTTTGCGCCGGCATAAACGTGCAGCTTCTTGAGCATGGAGTAGCCCAGCGGTCCCTTGGGCAGCATGCCGCGAACAGCTTCCTTCAGCGCGAATTCCGGCTTGGTAGCCATCAGGCGGCGATAGGTGGTTTCCTTCAGACCGCCGGCATAGCCGGTGTGATGACGGTACATCTTCTGATCCAGCTTCTTGCCGGTCAGAACGATCTTCTCAGCATTGATAACGATGATGTTGTCGCCGGTATCAACGTGAGGGGTGAAAGTGGGCTTATGCTTGCCGCGCAGCATAGCTGCAACCTGAGAGGCCAGACGACCCAGTACCAGATTTTCGGCATCAATGACATACCACTGGCGTTCCACATTGGAAGCCTTTGCCATGAACGTGCTCACAGTAGATTCCCTCCCCAATTATATCAAAACAAAGTGGCCGTAGACGGTGGTCAGGCGTCCGCGCGCAATCATCAAAGAGGCTCGGGGCTAGTGAGCCGCAATGACACAAGTGATATTCTACTGCAACTGTATTATCTTGTCAACCGTTTATGCGATCTTTAACATCGTTTATCGGAAATCTTCTTCAACGTGCAGGAATACCTTGGAAAACGCTTGACGAAACAGAAAAGCTGTGCTACCATGAGATAAAACGAGGAAAGGACGGACTTGAAAAGATGACCATTTGCGCTTGATGTGAAGGATAAAGACGTGCGCAGTCTGCTCTGTGATTTGCATGGCAGGCGGCGGTGTGTTTGTCCTGCCCGAAAAGCGCGCGTCGGTCGGAATTTTCAAGGAAAGTTTCTGTGATCTCTTTGCTTCTTGGCTTGTGAATGAGCAAAGGGGAGTATGCGCACTTTTTGGCAGGATGCTGAAAGGGGCGTTTTTTATATGCTTATTTTGTCGGCAGCAAATCTTCAGAAAGACTTTGGAGAACGCAGAGTTTTGGATGTGGAACGGCTGGAAATCTATGCCGACGACAGACTTGGATTGGTAGGGGAGAACGGCGCAGGAAAAAGCACCTTGCTCAAGATTCTGGCGGGCGATATGGAGGCAGATTGTGGCAGAATCGAGAGAAAAGG
Organism: uncultured Oscillospiraceae bacterium; assembly: GCA_964649595.1. Classification (GTDB taxonomy): domain Bacteria; phylum Bacillota; class Clostridia; order Christensenellales; family Aristaeellaceae; genus RGIG2066. The sequence goes on from CAZYQB010000062.1 coordinate 3,697, forward strand.
AGAGAGCAGCCTTGCCGCGCAGTTCGGCAATGGAGAAAAAAACATAAGTTGCGGTGATGCAGGCAGGCGGATGCAGGCGCAGCAGCTGCGTGAAGGATTGTCTGGCGGCGAGCTGGCACGGCGGCGCATTTCACAGGCGATTGATGCACAGCCGCAGCTCCTGCTGCTTGATGAGCCGACCAGTGATCTGGATGCACAGGGTATTGAGGAGCTTGTGCGTCAGCTCAGAGCATATTCGGGTGCACTTGTGATCGTCAGCCATGACAAGGCATTTCTGGATGCGCTGTGCAGCGGTATTCTCGAATTGGAGGATGGACACATCACCCGCTATGCGGGAAACTATTCAGCATACGAGGCGGAGAAGGCACGCAGACGCGCGCATCAGCAGTTTGAATATGACCGGTATCGTCAGGAAAAGGCACGTCTTTCGGCAGCAATTTCCAAAGAAGCGGTTCATGCGCAGCGAGTAACTCATCTGCCCAAGCGCATGGGCAACAGCGAAGCGAGGCTGCATCGCCGAGAGGCAACCGAGGTTGAGGAAAAGCTGCACAAGAGCGTAAAGGCGATGAGAAGCAGGCTTTCGCAGCTGGAGGAAAAGGAGCGTCCGCGCGATATTCCTGCCATTCGCATACGGCTGGGGGCAGCAGGTGGAATCATCAGCAAAAAGGCGGTGGAGGGACGTCATGTGATGCTCAAGGCAGGGGAAAAGGAACTGCTGCGAAATGCTTCCTTTTCACTGCCCACCGGTACGCGCACTGCACTCATGGGTGCAAACGGATGCGGAAAAACCACGCTCACCCGTGCTGTCGTGCAAGGAAAGGGCGGTATCCGGATAAGTCCCGGAGTAAGGATCGGCTACTTCAGTCAGGATCATGAGCAGACGCTTGACATGGAGAAAACCGTGCTTGAAAATGCCATGAGCATTTCAATTTACGATCAAAGCGTCGTCAGAACGGTGCTTGCCAATCTGAATCTCAGGCAGGATGATGTGAATAAACCGATGAGGGTACTCAGCGGAGGCGAGAGGGTAAAGACCTCTCTTGCGCGGCTGCTGGTGTCCGACGCAAATTGCTTGATTCTGGATGAACCGACCAATCATCTTGATCTTATCTCTATGCGGGCATTCAAGCGCACGATGTCAAGCTATGCCGGGACGCTTCTCATCGTCAGTCATGACCGAGATACCGTTATGCAGGTGGCGCAGCGCATTATCACGATGGAAAACGGAAAGCTGACTGTATTTGAAGGAACGCTCATGCAGAAGGAAGCGGCATCAAGCGCACCCAAAAGGCAGGAAGCCGATAAAAATCTGGAAATGGAAAAGCTGCGGCTTAAAATGGCGCAGATTGATGCGCGGCTGTTGGACAGAAAATTGACTGATATGGAAAAAACTGCGCTTGAAGCTGAGTATTTTGCGGCGGCGAGGATGCTCAGGGAGATTGAGAAGGAGAATTAGCCTGTCAGGAAATTGACGCAGAATGAAAAATTATATATACTTTCAGTGTTGAACATGGCAGTGAATTCGGTTTCGGACGTAGCCATGGGGATTAAAAGGCATCGGGCGTTCACGAGATGTTCAACGGAAGCTGTACCGCAGGTCGCTTTGGGCGTATTGATAGAGGTGTGCTCATTTGTCGCTGCGGCAAGGTTTTCGCTGCTCTCAAACTTATTCCCTCAAGGCAGAAGCGTGTCATTGGGCTTGAATGTGTTTGGGAGCATTTTTGTGTTTCTTTTCATATTCCTATAGAAAGCACTACGCCAAAACTTCGCTTTTGCGCCGCGGCGGGAGAGTTGTATGAAGCAGAGGTCTGTGTTATAATAGGTAAGAATCATTTCAGAAAGGAAACTTCGGTAAAATCATGGCTTGGAATCGCTTTGTGCGTCGATTGACGGCGCTTCTGCTGGTGCTGATGATGATTTGTCTTAGCGGCTGTCATTCGCTGATGGAGGGTGAGTATGCGCTTGAGACCAAGTATGTTACGGCTACCTTTTATCCTCTGTATGCCATAGCGCTCAATATCACGCAGGATGTGCCCGGACTTTCGCTCAGCTGTCTTACTCAGCCGCAGGATGGCTGCATTCGCAGTTATGAGCTGTCCGACTGGGATTATTCGGTGCTTCTCAATCAGGATGCGGTCATCATGGGCGGTTATGGACTGGAGAGTTTTGAAAGCACGCTCATGCAGCTGTCCAATCAGCCCATACTTCTTACCGCACTGGAGGGCGCAAGTCTGCGCGAGGAAACGGCAGGCAATGAGGATGATGAAAACACCGCGCATTTTCTCGACGAGAATCCGTGGGCGTTTCTCTCGGTGGCGGGAGCGATGGAGATAAGCATTACCCTTGCTGCCGAAATGGCGGAGATTGATGAGCTGTTTGCCGAGAAGTATTATGAAAATTTGACAGCATATCTTGCGCGGCTCGAAGCGCTGATCGGTGAGATGTCGCGGATTATTGCGCCTGCGCCGTATCGTCCGATTGCGGTGCTTCATGAAGGATTGACCTATTTTGCTCAGCAGTTCGGCATGAACATTACGCTGGTTTATCCGCGTGAGCCGGGCAGTGATGTGATCGATAACGACCTTGAAGCGCTTTTGGAGACGCTTGAGCAGTCGGGTGCGCGAGTGGTCTTTTTAGAGGAGCAGGCTCCGGTGCATCTGGCAGAGGCTTTAGAGGCGGCAGGCTATCCAGTCGCCCGGCTCGATACGCTGACCGCACACGCCGCCGACGGCGATACCGGCATCTATGAGCAGGTAATGCTTGAAAATGCGCAGGCAGCGCGTGATGCGCTTGAGCGTGCGCGATGAATTTGGCTTAAACAGTACAACCTGAGATATATGAACAGAGGACACAGAAAGGAAGTTTTCACCATGGCAAGAGAAGATCGCAAGGCAGATCAGCTGCGCCCGGTCAACATTATTACCGATTTCACCGATACCGCCGCAGGCTCCGTATTGATCGAATGCGGACGCACACGCGTTATTTGCACTGCTTCCGTAGAGGAGAGCGTGCCGTCCTTCCTCAAGGGACAGGGCAAGGGCTGGCTGACGGCGGAATATGCCATGCTGCCCGGTTCCACCGACCGCAGAAAGCAGCGCGAATTTATGAAGCGTGACGGTCGTTCAATAGAAATTCAGCGCCTGATCGGACGTTCTCTGCGCGCCTGCTGCGATCTGACGAGATTGGGCGAGCGCACCATCTATCTCGATTGCGACGTCATTCAGGCGGACGGCGGTACGCGCACCGCATCGATTACCGGATCCTTCGTGGCACTTTGTCTGGCGGTCAACAAGCTCATGAAGGAAGGCAAGCTGATGGATTCGCCTATCACCAAGCAGCTTGCGGCGGTCAGCTGCGGCGTGGTGGACGACGAAGCGCTGCTCGATCTGCGCTATATCGAGGACAGCCGCGCACAGGTAGATATGAATCTGGTCATGACCAAGGATATGGCAACCGGCGAGATGGAATATGTAGAGGTGCAGGGCACGGGTGAAGGACGATCCCTCAAGAAGAGCGAGCTGAATGTGCTGCTTGAGATTGGCGAAAAGGGCATCGCCGACCTGATGGAAAAGCAGATCGAAGCGCTTGACGAGGCGGCTCAGGTCATCGGCAAGAAGCCGCGTCTGGTGCTGGCGAGCGGCAATTTCGGCAAGCTCAAGGAAATGAGAATGCTGCTGGGCGATCAGTTTGACGTGGTTTCCATGAAGGAGCTGGGTCTTGATCCGGACATCGACGAAAACGGTACCACCTTCGAGGAAAATGCGCTCATCAAGGCGGAACTTTTGTCCAAGCTGACTGGCTGCGCTGCCGTTGCGGATGATTCCGGACTGGAGGTGGATGCGCTGGGCGGTCGTCCGGGCGTGTTCTCCGCACGCTACAGCGGTGTACATGGCGACGATGAAGCCAACAATCAGCTGCTTCTCAAGGAGCTGAAAGACGTTGCAGAGCCGCGTACGGCACGCTACGCCTGCGCAATGGCACTGGTTCGCCCCGGGCATAAGAATATCGTCACCCGCGGCGAATGCGAGGGATATATTCTGCGCGAATATCGCGGCACCGGCGGCTTCGGCTACGACCCGCTGTTCCTCTCCGCAGACTTCGACAAGACCTTTGCCGAAGCTACGCTTGAGGAAAAGAATTCCGTGTCTCACCGCGCCCGCGCCATTTATAAGCTACTGGATGCGCTCAAGTAGGACATTTTTAAAAGACCATTCGATGCTTCGGGGAGGACACTCCCTTCTTGAAGCATTTTTTTGATGAATGATATCAAATTACTTTGAATAACAGGGGGGAGCAACATGAAACTGCTGATCATCTCCGACAGCCACGGATGGCTTACGGGACTTCAGGAAGTGATAAAGCTGTGCAATAATGATCGCTCGATTGGCGGCGTGATCCATCTGGGCGACTTTGAGCGCGATGCGCAATATATTCAGCGGAGGATCTCTCAGCCGGTATACTATGTTGCCGGAAACTGTGACTGGGGCAGTCAGGGGGCTGAGGAAGCGGTACAGTATATCGACGGAGTAAAGTTTTTGCTTACCCACGGACATCGGTATCATGTAAAGATGAGCCTGCTGCGTTTGGGCTACCGCGCGGCGGAAGCTCAAGTGCAGGCGGCACTGTTTGGTCACACGCACGCGCAGTTTATGGGCTATGAGCAGGGCGTGCTGCTGCTCAATCCTGGAGCGCTGCAGAATGAAAAATGCGCCATCTTGACCATCGAAAACGGTCAGGTGAGTGCGAAGCTGACCAATCTCGAGAAAATTTGTTAAAAAATGAATTTCCTATAGACAAACGGAGTATACTGTGCTATAATTCATACTCGTCAGCAGGAATTGGTAAGTGCCTTATGTGATTACCCTTTTGCGCCTGTAGCTCAGTCGGATAGAGCAACGGCCTTCTAAGCCGTGGGTCAGGGGTTCGAATCCCTTCAGGCGCGCCAATAATGTGGTGGATGTAGTTCAGTGGTAGAGCGCCAGATTGTGGCTCTGGAAGGCGTGGGTTCGAGCCCCATCATCCACCCCATTTTTTATACCTGTTGCCCGATGGCGATGGGGCGTCGCCAAGCGGCAAGGCACGGGACTTTGACTCCCGCATTCGTAAGGTTCGAATCCTACCGCCCCAGCCAAGCTGACCTTGACCTCCGTGATCTTCACGGAGGTTTTGTCGTATTTAAAGACGTACATAAGAAGAACTCGGGCAAAGGAGATGAAAACATGGGACACGCCAACAATAAGAAGATCGGAAGGTTTCTCTGCGTACTGCTTCGGCATGATCCGTCTGCGGCAGGGATCACGCTCAACGAGCACGGCTGGGCAAACGTGGATGAGCTGATTGATGCCATGAGCAAGAGGAACTCATTTGACCGCGAGACACTGGAGGAAATCGTGCGCACGGACGATAAGGGGCGCTATTCCTTCAGTGCCGACGGGAAATACATTCGCGCCAATCACGGGCATACGATCAAGGTCGATCTCGAGCTTGAGCCGAGCACTCCGCCCGAATATCTGTGGCATGGAACGGGAGACCGTCATGTTGCTGCCATCGATCAAAAGGGGCTGCTGCCCATGTCCAGACAGTATGTTCACCTGACGGGGGATAAGAGCGTGGCGCTGAGCGTGGGCGCGCGTCACGGCATACCTGTGCTTTA
>CAZYQB010000063.1:0-1762 GCA_964649595.1 uncultured Oscillospiraceae bacterium
CTTGACTTCCTTCCTTGGCTTTCTTTTGTTACCTATCATTGACGCCCGTACACTTTACAGGATCGATTCCTTTGCTTACTCGTTGCCATTGGATGCCGTGTTATGATATAATGAAGGCATATAGTCCGTATACAAAATTAATCTTTCGTCTGTATACGCTCATTTTTGAAGGGGGGACTGTTATGGATCACAAACCCGCCCGTCTGCGCGCCGAAAAGCTGGTTGCGCAGATGACCATTGAAGAGCAGGCGTCCCAACTCAAATACGATGCGCCTGCCATTCCCCGTCTGGGTATTCCTGCCTACAACTGGTGGAATGAAGCTCTGCACGGTGTAGCGCGCGCAGGCACCGCTACCGTATTTCCGCAGGCGATTGGACTTGCCGCCATGTTTGACGAAAATGCACAAAAGCAGATCGGCGAAATCATCGCCACCGAAGGACGTGCCAAGTACAATATGCAGTCCAAATTTGGAGATCGGGATATTTACAAGGGACTCACTTTCTGGTCTCCAAATGTCAACATCTTCCGCGATCCGCGCTGGGGGCGCGGTCATGAAACCTACGGCGAAGACCCGTATCTCACCGGCAGGCTAGGCACGGCATTCGTTAAGGGGATCCAAGGCGAAGGAAAGCATCTCAAGGCTGCCGCCTGCGCCAAGCATTTCGCTGCCCATTCCGGTCCCGAGGTCATACGGCACGGCTTTGATTCGGTGGTCGGCAAAAAAGATTTATATGAGACCTACCTTCCTGCATTTGAGATGCTGGTCAAGGAAGCCGACGTAGAAGCGGTCATGGGCGCATACAATGCGGTAAACGGCGAACCCGCCTGTGCCAGCCCGACGCTAAACAGCATCCTGCGCAATGAGTGGGGCTTTAAAGGGCATTTCGTGAGCGACTGCTGGGCAATCGCCGACATTCACAACTATCACCATGTCACCTCCACCGCCCCGGAAAGCGCAGCGCTTGCCCTCAAAAACGGATGTGACATTAACTGCGGCAATACCTATCTGAATCTGCTCATCGCACTTCAGGAAGGCTTGATCGAGCCTGAAGATATCACCCGCGCCGCCGTAAATGTATTTGCGACCCGATTCCGCCTGGGTCTGTTCGACAACGACTGCGAATACGATGCCATCCCCTACTCCGTATGCGACTGTGATGCGCACGCCGCTGCCGCACTCACCATGGCTCAAAAGAGTATGGTGCTGCTCAAAAACGACGGCATACTGCCTCTCAAAAGGGAAAACATCCGCACCATCGCCGTGATCGGTCCCAATGCCAACAGCCGCGAATGTCTGATGGGCAACTACAACGGCACCGCTTCGCGTGCCGTGACTTTCCTTGAGGGCATCCGCGCTGCCGCAGGAAGTGATATCCGCATCATCTACTCCGAGGGCTGCCATCTCTATAAGGATCGCACCAATGGCTTGGCGCAGCCGGACAATCTGCTTGCCGAAGCGCAGGGCGCCGCTGAAATGGCAGACGCAGTCATACTGTGCGTGGGTCTTGATGCAACGCTTGAAGGAGAACAGGGCGACGTAGGCAACGAATACGGCTCAGGCGACAAACCGGGCATTGAGCTGCCCGCATCGCAGAAAAAGCTGATCGAAGCCGTCATGAAGGTCGGCAAGCCCACTGTCACCGTACTCGCCGCAGGCAGCGCCATCCGCATTGAGGATGGCAACGCCATACTGTGCGCATGGTATCCCGGTCAGGCAGGCGGAACGGCACTTGCAGACATTCTCTTCGGCAAGGTTTCCCC
>CAZYQB010000063.1:1772-9320 GCA_964649595.1 uncultured Oscillospiraceae bacterium
TGTATCCCTTCGGCTACGGTCTTAGCTACACGCGCTTTGAATATTCCTCTGCTGCCTATGAAAACGGCATTGTGAGCGTAGATGTTTCCAATGTAGGAAATGTACGTTCCGATGAAGTCGTACAGATCTATGTTTGTCCCGAAAATTCCGCATTTGCACCGGTCAATCCCAGCTTGTGCGGCTTTGCACGCGTATCTCTCGGTGCCGGAGAAACCAAGTGCGTTTCCATCAGTCTCGCCGAGCGCGCCTTCGATGTCGTCAACAATGACGGTCAGCGCGTGCGCGACACCGACAGATATACTCTTTATGTAGGTGGCAGTCAGCCCGATACACGCAGCACAGAGCTGACGGATTCGCATCCGTTATGCCTGACAGTCATGCTGTAAAAGCATCATATAAACACAAATACAGGAAAGGAGCGAGTTTTATGCAGTATTTAAAAAAAGCACGCTGGATCTGGTGCGCAGAGGCAGCCGATGTAAATGCCTATGCCGTGTTCGAACAAAAATTTATCGTCGCGAAAGGCAACGAGCGCGCCGTTCTTAGAATCTCCGCCGATTCTCAATATTTCGTAACGCTGAACGGAACTACCGTAGGTCTCGGACAGTATGCCGACTATCCGGATCACAAGGTATTCGATGAATACGACGTGACCGAACTGCTGCGCGACGGAGCCAATCTTCTGAAAGTCACCGGATATTGCACGGTCACCGAAAGCAGCGTATATCGCTTCGGCACGCCCGGTGTGCTGTATGAGTTGAGCATGGGAGAAGAGGTGCTCGCCTTCAGCCATGCAGGCATTCCCTGCTCGCCGCATCCCTGCTACCGTTCGGGCAAGATCGAAAACATTACCGGACAGCTGGGCTATACCTTTGATTACGATGCCACCGCCCAGCCGCTGCCTTATGCACCTGCCGTTGAAGTCGCTGGAGCGCAGAGCCTTCATCTGCGTCCGATCAAAAAACTCTCCATACTGCCGCGCCGCGAGACCCGGCTCATAACTGCGGGCGTGTGGCTCGACAAAGCTTCCGGCGCACCTGCGCAGCGGATGCAGTATGCACCGATCGCATATCGACCGCTGCATTCGCTCATCGATTCCTCTAAGCGCCCGACATTTCCCTGCAAGGATGGTGTATACTTCCACATGAAAGAGAGCGAGGATGCCGACGGCATCTATATGCTGATCGACCTTGCAAAAGAATGTGCCGGACTGATCGAGCTTGAGCTGCAGGTGGAAAGCAGCTGTGAAGTGCTGATCGGCTGGGGTGAACACGTTGACGACCTGCGTGTGCGCACTGCGGTAGGCGGCAGAAACTTCGGCGCGCGCTACGTCGCTCATGCAGGCAGACAGCGCTTTACCCATCTCTACAAGCGCTGCGGACTGAGGTATCTCCAGCTGTTCGTGCGCGCACGCTCGGTGCGCCTCTTCTATGCCGGTATGTATGAAACGGTGTATCCGTTTTCCACCACGCCATATTTCAAGACCGCCGACCGCCTGCACAAGCGCATTTACGAGGTATGCCGCGAAACGCTTATCCAGTCGGCACACGAGCATTATGAGGATTGCCCGTGGCGCGAGCAGGCGCTGTACACAATGGATTCGCGCAATCAAATGCTGTGCGGATACTACGCCTTCGGCGAATACGATATGCCGCGTGAGAGCATCCGCCTGCTGTCGATGGGCATGAGAAAAGATAATCTACTGGAGCTGTGTGCTCCGGCGCGGGTGCGCGTCACCATTCCCTCCTTCTCGGCGATGTTCATCGTGCAGCTTGAAGAATATCTGATGTTCAGCGGAGACAAGAAATTCTGCCGCGAGATGCTGCCCACCGCGCTCAAAATCGCCGACAATTTCCTCTCCCTGCGCAATGACAGCGGACTTATTCCCATGTGGGAAGGAAATCCGCCCTACTGGAATTTCTACGAATGGAGCGACGGCATGGACGGCTCCATGGGACAGCTTCCACTCTCCTATCGGGGGGAAGCTGCTGAGGTGCGTGTAGATGCCCCGATGAACTGCTTTGCAGTGCTCGCCCTTGATCGACTGAGCAAAATCATGGATGCTCTGGATGAAAACGGAAGCCGCTATGCCGCCGCAGCAACCAAGCTGCGAAAGAGCATCCATGAGCGCTTCTGGAACGAATCGGAAGGCTATTACTACTCGTTTGCCAACGGCGATGTGCGCTGGCACGGCGCGCAGCTCACACAGGCGCTTGCGGTATGCAGCGGCGTATGTCCCGATGACCTGATCGACCGCGTATTGCCGCGCCTTACGGATGACTCGCTGGTGGCGGTCACGCTGAGCTACAGCATATTCCAGTTCGACGCACTTTTGAAGCGTCCCGAAGTCTACTCCCGCTGGGTATTCGACCATGTCGCCGAATTGTGGGGCTATATGCTCGAAAAGGGCGCCACCACCTTCTGGGAGACCATCAAAGGCGCCGAGGATTTCTCCGATGCAGGCAGTCTGTGCCACGGCTGGTCCGCCGTGCCGCTGTATCTCTACTATGCCTACGCAATGGGCATAAAGCCGACCGCACCCGGTTTTAAGATAGATATGCTTTCTCCAACAGACAGCGGTCTGTATGAGCTGAGTGCGCGCATCGTGCGCCCGGATGGAGAAGTTCTGGACTTCTGATAATAGTTTTCCACAATCCTGCAGTAAAAGGCAGAGCGCCGCATGACGCCCTGCCTTTATTTTTACCCTGTCCTTTTTCCTGTCCTGATGAAGTCGATCAGTTTTTCCGCATCATCAAAATCATCATAATCTCCATTGATGCCGATGCGATGATATACCACGCCGCTGCCTTCATTTCTTTCAAGACATTTCAGTAGTTCTTCCTCGCCGTATCTTCTGATAAACAAATTGAAGCCATAGGGTTTTATTTTGCTCAAAAGTCCTTTTCTGCACTGTTCCGTGCACGAATAGCAATGATCTATTCCCTTTGAGATGGAACATTCTTTGTTTTCACACCAGTCATTATCCGGGCATTCTCCAAAATTACAGCCTTTACACCAAGTATTCTCCGAACACAGACAGCAGGCAAGACCGCATCTTGCAATTCCAAGTTCCTTTTTCATATATCCCTCATATTCTGAATTCAAATATCACCGAATTTTGCCAGTTTTCCTCGTTATCCATATCTTCTTCAACCTTTACGCCGCCCATCTTCGAATCAAACTTGAGCGCATTGTCATTTTCAGGCTGACAATGACAAATAAATCGCTCATATCCATTTTCTACACAGTATTTGTGCAGATGCTCAAACGCCCGTGTACCAATCCCGCAGCGCTGATATTCTTTAATCACATACATCGATTGAAGCATCAGAACTTCCGATTTATATAGAATCACATACCCTATACTGAATTTATCCCATTTTATCAGATAGACTTCATAAGCAGCGCTTTCAATGCGCAGTATATCCTTTTGCGTATGCCACCCGAAATCAAAAGAATCAATCATCTCATCCGGGTAGATGCCCCGATAGGTACTCGCCCACACCTTTTGCCGAAGCCCTGCGATCATGGGCGCATCTTCTTCTCGCGCCGATACAAATTCAACCTGCACGATACACTCCCCCTCGATAACATAAAACGCCCGAACCAAATCGTTCGGACGTTTTACAAATTGCAATCAATTATTTCACCCAATCCGCATCGCCGATGACCTCAAACTCAGTCAGCTCCAGCGTGTGCCGCGCCGCCATTGCAGGGCTGACATACTGTGCCGACTGTCGATCCAACACCAAATCAAAATTCGGATGACGCTTGAGAGCACTTGCGGGGAAATTTTCGCTCAGAGGAGTCATCATCAGCCGCCATACGTTTTCCGCCTGAATTTCATACGGTGCGCAGGCGATCACACATCCGCTTCGGAGCATTTCACGAACAGTCATAGTAACCACCGCGTTAGGCTCTTTTTCTATGCGCACATACGGATCATTCGCTCCGAAATCTGCAGGGGCTATATTAAACCCAAGCTGTCCCTGTTCGCCCAGTCCGATCAATACCAGATCCACCGACTGCCCTCGAAGCTCAGCATTCATCTTTTCCACCGAAGCAGATGAGTCGTCCAGATAATGCACTTTTTTAAACGGCAGCTTTTTTCCGAAGCGTTCTGCCAGCGCTTTTCTACAGGAAGAATCCTCCCGTTCATCTATGCGCTCACAAAGCTGAAACAGTTCGATCTGCTCCCACGGAAGTTTCTGATTGCTCAGCGCCGAGAGTGCGGCAAGCTGCGATGCTCCGACGGCAGCGACCAGCCGGGCGATGCCATTCTGTCTGATGGCGCGAAGCAGCACCTTCTCACTCAGTCGAGCAGCTTCTTCCCCCATCTCCTCCGGGGTGCGTGCAACGATAATTCTCATGCTTCAGCAAACTCCTTATGAATCTCTGCTAGCTTTTCGCGAATGTTAAAGTGCTGCGGACATTGCTTTTCGCACAGACCGCACTTTACGCACCGGTCTGCGCCCATACCCTTTTCCACCATGCCTGCATAGCGCTTCTTGAACTGATCCAGTGTGCCGAACATTGCTGCACTGTCCACGCCGCGGAATATGTTGGGAATTTTCACGCCTTTGGGACAGGGCATACAATACTCACAGCCGGTGCAGCCCACGCGGATGCGGCTTTCATAAGTTAGACGAACCTGCGTCATCATTTCCTTTTCCTGCTGCGTCATGATGCCGGTCTGCGCCTCGGAAAAAATACGGATATTGTCCCGAAGCTGTTCTTCATTGGACATTCCCGAAAGAATAGTCTTAAAAGGCGTCTTATCGTACAGCCATCTGAACGCCCATTCGACGGGAGAGCGCTTTATCTCTGCCTGCTCATAGATCAAAAGCACATCTTCGGGCACATTGCGCGCCAGAGAGCCGCCGCGCAGAGGCTCCATGACCACCACGCCGATACCGCGTGCTTCCGCGTACTTGTACACATTTTCAAGCGTCGCCTGATTGAACTCGTCCAGCACATTCATCTGCACCTGCGCCATCTTCCACGGATAATCGGTAACGATCTTTCTAAACGCCTCGGCATTATCGTGGAAGGAAAAAGCGGGATAGCGGATTTTTCCCTTTTCGATCATGCGATCAAGGAAATCATGTATTCCCATCTCGCGCATTTCCACATATTTTTCCCAATCGAGAGAATGCAGCAAATAGAAGTCCACATGATCGGTTCTGAGCTTTGCAAGCTGTTCGTCGAGCAGTTTCTCCATGTCTGCCGGTTCCTTGACTAGCCAGACCGGCAGCTTCGTAACCAGCGTTACACGTTCACGGTAACCATCCAGCAGCGCCTCGCCCACCAGATCTTCGCTCTCTTTACCATGATAGACATAGGCGGTGTCGATATAGGTAATGCCGCTATCGATCGCCTCGCGGATCAGCCTGATTGCCGCCGGGCGATCGAGCTTGTTGTCGGCATCCACCGGCAGGCGCATACAGCCCAGACCCAAACGGGAAGCGATAATATCCGTGCCGGGAAATCTCACCATCTGCATATTACGCTTCCTCCCCCTGCTGATCTTCCTTGGGGCGATTGACCTGTCCGGCATATTTGGGCAATGTTACCAAGAAGGTGGTGCCTTCGCCGTATTCGGAGTGTACCTCGATCATGCCACCCATGCTCTGCGCAATATGCTTGACGATTGCCAGACCCAAACCGGTGCCGCCCATGTTTCTGGAGCGTCCCTTGTCTACTCGATAGAAGCGTTCAAACAATCGATCCAGATGCTTCTGCTCGATGCCGATACCGGTATCGCTGACTTCGAGATGAATTTTGTCGCTTGAAGAGGACAGAAGTACACTTACCGAACCGTTTTCCTTATTGTACTTGATGGCATTCTCGATCAAATTCATCAGAAGCTGTTCTACACGGTCGGGATTGCCCCATACATACAGCGGCTCGGCAGGCTGATTGAGTGTTACCTTGATATTGCGGTTTCGGGCATTATCGTTGAGCTTGAGGATTTCCACGGTCTTTGCTGCCATCGCATCGAGATGTATGCGCTCATTGGAAACCTCCGTCTGTCCGGATTCCATCTTTGTAATGGAAAGAATGTCGTTAATCAGTCGGGTCAGGCGATCCGCTTCCGACATGATAATGCCTAAGAACTTCATCGCCATAGGTTTGTTGTCAATGGCGCCGACCTGCAGCGTCTCAACGAAACCCTTGATAGAGGTCAGAGGCGTTTTCAGCTCATGCGATACATTGGCAGCGAAATCATTTCTGATGCGCTCCATGCGTCTAAGCTCGGTCACATCTTCCACCATTGCCACCGCACCGGTCAGCTTGTTCTCATGCTTCAGCGGAGAGATGTAAAGCTGTACCGGCGTTGCACCGCCCACCATCAGACGGCTTCTTACTTCGATATCCTGTGTGGAAACACCATCATGCTGCATTGCCTCCTCAAAGATCGGCTCCAGCTCGATCTCCTTGTTGGCTTCACCCAGCCGCACTCCCAGACAGCTTCCGCGGATGCCTAGCAGGCGCTTTGCCGTCGCCGTGGCGACAGTGATCTTCATCTCATTGTTGACTGCCAGCATACCGTTCTGAGACTGGTTCATCACCGCGCTCATTGCCTGCATATGTCGATTTTCAGAAAGCAGCTTCTCGCCGATGCGCCTTGCCGCTTCATTCACTTCGTTTACATAGGTATGATACGGTCCTTCGTCCTTGAGCGTCAGGCGCCCCTCAAAGCGACCTTCGGCAAAGTCAAACATCAGGCGCTTCACGCCCATCAGCAGATCATTGATCGGCGTAATGATGATCTGCACCATAACGCAGCACAGCACGATCAGCGCCGCCGCAATCAGCAGCGTGCGACCGCTGATATACTCCAGCACGGTCCAAAGCGTTGCCGCATCGCGCTGCAGCTGAATCACACTGCCGTTTTCCAGTTCGCAGGCGGCGTAAATATTCACTCCGCGCAGTGCCGCCGCTGCATTCTGAGTGGTACGAGCCTCTTCAATCTCCGTTGCGTTTTGAACACTATCGTTCGCCAAAGCTGTGGTCTGCGTACTTACCAGCAAATTACCCGCTTCATCAAGAACATTGATCTCAACATCCAGCTCTTTTGCCAGCGCCCGGATCGAATTTTTATTGAGTACGAAATTCTGCTGCGCAGCGTCTGCGGAGTCAGAAAATGCCGCATTGTCCAGATACATAGCGGACATGCGGCATATACGCAACAAATCATCTGTTGCCGAGCGATTGAGCTGATCGAGCGTCGCGTGTGCATGAAGTCCGGTAAATACAATACAGCAGACCAGACAAACGAGTGTCACCCAGAAGGAAATCCTTCCTTTCACAGCTTCCTCACTGCCAATCTGTTACAGCTTGAACTGCTTACAGACGGCTTTCCTGCCTGTCGTTGAACTTGTAGCCTACGCCACGGATCGTCTCGATGTAGTGTGCATCATCGCCCAGCTTCTGGCGGATGTGACGGATATGTACATCGACGGTGCGGGTCTCGCCATAGAACTCATAGCCCCAGATGCGATCCAGCAGGAAGTCACGGGTCAATACCTTGCCGCGGCTGATGAC
>CAZYQB010000064.1:0-9302 GCA_964649595.1 uncultured Oscillospiraceae bacterium
AATCCTTTCCGCCGTACAGCAGCGATGCCGCCACGATCATTGCATTTGAGATGGTATGCACCCAGTCGTATCCGTCAAACTCATCCCACTCGCTGTGGATGCGCTCAAAGCACTCCTGCTCGGTCATGCCTTCATCGTACCATTGAACGACCGCCTTCACTCTTGCCGCCAGACGCGACTTTTCAGGCACCTGTTTAAGTCCCTCCAGTACCACCGTGCGCACATCATCGCATACCGCCGCGATTGCAATCATCGCCGCGATAAACATCTCGCCGTAAATGCCATTCTTCACATGAGAAATACACGCATCTCTCCATGCCATTTCAGCCGCCGTCTCAGGATCGCCCGGATTGATATAGCCGAAATAATCGCCGCGGATCTGCGCCCCGATAAACTCTCTGTCGGGATTTTTGTAGATCGCCGACTGCGGCGGACGGATGCCGATCACGAAATTTCTGAACGCTCTTCTCTCCGCCGTGCAATAGGCATTCTTCGGCTGATATGCCATCCATGCCTCCGCCATGTCATTGCTGGTAAAATCGCGCCCGCACTTTTCCACCACGCGCCATGCCATCACCGTGTAATTGGTATCGTCGTCGCACGGCGCACCGTCCGTGATATGATCGATCCATGCACCTCTCGGACCGATGCGGTGCGCCAGCCCCGCATCTCTCAAATCATCGTGCGACATATATCTGTGCAGCGGATAGTTGCCGCTGCCCTTCAAAAGCTGATGAAGTTCAGGCGTGCGCCATCCTTCCACCGGCTTTCCCAGCAGGCAGCCGCATATCCTGCCCAACCATGCGCCGCGAATGTTTGAGAGCAGCTTTTCGTCCTTTTCAGGCTTCGTCCACACCATGCGCTGCGCCGGACGAGATGCCAAAATGCCCTCCAGATCGCTCGGTTCCACATATTCATACCCTTCGCGAATGGATGCATCCATCACCGCGCGGTAAAATACATTCGCCAGCTCCTCGCGCACTGCCGTCGGCTTCATTTCAGAGATCGCTTCTGCCAGCTTTGCATACTGCTCCACGTCGCGTCCCTCGTCGCGGCACTGGCGCATCTCCGTCTTTAGATTCGCCGAATACAGTTCCCATGCGTGCATCGAATCGAGTTTCATCAAGGAAGGATCAAAGTTCATCCGTCAAAACCTCCTTTTGGTTTTACCTATTATCCCTATTATAAACCGCCCTTTCCCACTTTTCCACCCATACGATAAATCTTTGTCGTCTAAGGTATATTTTTATCATTCTCTACTTCACCTGCGCATTACATACACGCCCATCTTCCAAGATTGACAGCCCCGAAAAAAGCACATATAATAGGTATACCACTTGCCAAATCTCAGGAGGAATATAAAATGAGCAATTTTTTTGAAGTAAACAAGACCGCGCTGAGTGAATTTGCTCGCGTCTCCCAGAGTGTAGGCGCACGCGCCGATTACGTTCAGGGCGGCGGCGGAAACACCTCTGTAAAGCTCGCAGGCGGTCTTATGGCGATTAAGGCATCCGGCTACTGCCTCAAGGACATCACCCCCGACAAGGCATACGCCGTTCTCAATTATGCCGAGCTGCGCGCCTTCTACAACGACAGCCAGATCGCCGACTTTGCCGATGTTGAAAAGGCTGGCTCCACCAAGGCGAAGGAAGTTACCCTCACCATCGATGGTCTTGCCGCGCTGCGTCCTTCGGTAGAGGCGGGCTTCCACTCTCTGCTCGATACCTATGTTGCCCACAGCCACAGCGTATATGCCAACCTTGCCGCCTGCTCCAAGGAGTGCCTTTCCATCGTAAGCGCAGCGCTCAAGGATGCCGACTACACCTGGGGCTTCGTTCCCTACACCGATCCCGGCGCACGCCTCACCTTCTCCATCCGCGACGAACTCAGCCGCGTCGAAAAGGAGACCGGTATTCGTCCCGCAGTCATCTTCATGGAGAACCACGGTCTGATCGCCCATCACAACGATCCCGACGAGTGCCTGCGCATCCACAGCGATGTAAATGCCCGCATCGCCGCCGCATTCTCCATCGCCCCCGATGCCTTCCCTGCCGTTTCCGTCAAGGAAACCGAAGGCGGCATGGTCGAATCCGATGCCCCCTACCTCACCGAGCAGATCGCTTCCGGCGACTACTCCGAAAAATTCTTCCTCGAACAGCCTCTCTATCCCGATCAGCTGGTATTCCTCACCGGCGCCTTCCGCATGACCGATGAGCTGCCCGCCGAAGGCTGCTGCAGCGCTCATCCCGTCACTGGACGCATCCTGTTCAATATGCCTGCCGCCAAGGCTCAGGTCATCGCCGAAACGCTGACCGCCATCGTGTTCATCTGCCGTCAGATCGAAAAAAGCGGCTACACCCTCTCCACCATGGGCGAAGCCGCCAAGGCATTCATCGCCAACTGGGAAAGCGAAAAGTACCGCAAGTCCCTCGCCGGCAAGAAATAATCACTTCATATCCTCTCTTTCCCCTCTTTGCAAACATTCCCCTGCAAAGAGGGGCTTACACTATTGTCCGGTTCTCAAATCCCATTCTTCGAGTACAATATAATCAAACTGTATTTGAAAGGAGCCTTTCCCGCATGACCACTCCCGTTTCTGTGAATTATCTCGATGTGATGGGCTATGCCATGCACAAGATGAGCACTCAGGGCGTATTTTTGTCCGTTCCCGGCAACACCATGACCATCGGCTGGGGCTGGATCGGGTACTGTTGGAAAAAGCCGGTGTTCACCGTAGTCGTGCGCCCGCAGCGCCATACCTTCGATCTTATCAAAAAGTCCGGTTGCTTCACCGTCAGCGTACCCACAAGCGACGCCCTCCGTCCACAGCTTCTGATGGCAGGCACCAGATCCGGGCGCGACATCGACAAGTTCACCGGTCACGGTCTGACTGCTCAGCAGGCGCAGAGCGTCGATGCACCCATCATCTCCGAGTGCGGACTGCACTTTGAATGTCGCACCCTCATGGTCAGCGATATGCGCAATACCGACATGGATACAGATGTTTCCCGTCTGAACTATCCCAAGGAGGACTTCCACGAAATGTTCTTCGGCGAGATCACCGCCTGCTACACCACCGATCCTGATTTTGCCGCAAAATACGCCCGATAACGGAGGCTCCCTTTCATGACCATCAACGAATACCAGCGCCTCGCCCTGACCACGCTCAACCCGGCGCTCACAGAAAAAGACATACTCATCAACGGCGTAATGGGCTTGTGCGGTGAAAGCGGAGAAGCCATCGACATCGTCAAAAAGCATCTTGCCCAAGGTCACGATCTTGACCGCGAGAAACTCGCCAAGGAGCTGGGCGATGTGGCATGGTATCTCGCCGAAACTGCGCACGCCATCGACTACGACCTGGAAACCATTCTGCAAATGAACATCGACAAGCTCAAGGCACGCTATCCCGAAGGCTTCTCTTCTGAGAAGTCCATCTGCCGCAGTGACTAATCCCCCACATACGCAAAACGTCCGTCGAGAGAAATCTTTTTCTTCTCTCAACGGACGTTTTTTTACATCAAAAAAACTTTCGCCTACAGCAGCCCTGCCTGCAGCAGCAGCTCCTCCAGCTTCTCGTAATTGTCCACCTTCACAAACGGCACGCCGCCTGCAAACACATCGTGGTCGTTGCCGCCTTCCATATAGTCGTCGCCGCAGTATACGACGTCCTCTTTGCTCAGTCCGCGCTCGGAAAGATACTTCATCAGCGCGTTATACTTGCCGTATTCACCCGGCACAATATCAAACGAGGACGAGCCGCCGATCATGACCTTGTAATCGTAGAACAGATCACGCACATAGGCATACATCACGCGGCGCTTTGCGCGGTCCGGATCATACGCCAGCTTATCGACGATGTTCGCCTTGGTGCCCAGCACCGGAAAGGTCAGCATTCCGGTCGGATGAAATTCCAGCGTATCGCCCGCAAATTCATGCAGGTCGTACTTTTCGCGGATCGCCTCGGCGCGGCGCAGCACTTCCTCGCGATCCACCGGCGCAAACTCATTCTTCTTGATCTCGATTTCTCCGCTTTCTTCATCATATTCGGCATACTGCATACCGTAATTGCCGATGATATCGATGGGAAACTTGCCCAGCTGATTAAAAATACGGCTGCACGTTCCCGCGCCCACCATCAGCAGCTTGTACTTTTTGCTCAGTCGTTCCAGCACCGAACGGTTCTTTTCACCCAACGGAGTTTTGTGCTGCGCCAGCGTGCCGTCCAGATCAAATGCCATGATTTTAGGAGTATGATTCATCATCTTTCTCTCTCCCTTTTCTTTCGTTTCCCTAATCTTACCATGTTTTTCCGATGCTTTCAAGCCTTCCTCGCATCTCCCCGATGCACAACTACCTCATATCCGATCCTCTGCATTCTGTCCTTCAAATCCTTCAGATTCTGTGCGGACTCCGCGCCGGAGGAGATCTTGCCGTCATACAGGTCATACTTCTTCCTTACCGATGCAGGCGACAAATTGGGCATCACCACATTTGCCCCCGACAGCACGCCCTTCTCCCTGCCGAAAGCATCCATCGTGCCCAGCGCGGTGGTGGCAGGCAGCAGCACGTTCGGACAGATTATGCGAACCACCGACAGCAGAAAGCACGTCAGCTCCACGCCGCCCGCCGCATAGTCCTTAAACGGCGTTGCATGATGCGGTATGAACGGTCCTATGCCGCACATCTCAGGCTGAAACTGCTCGATAAACTTCAGATCCTGCGCAATACTTGCCGCCGTCTGATTGGGCGATCCCACCATAAAACCACAGCCCACCTGATAGCCGATCTGCTTTAGATCGCTCAGACACCCCATTCTTCTCTCATAGAGCATTTCGTTTGGGTGCAGCAGCGCATAATGCGCCGCATCCGCTGTTTCATGCCGCAATAAATACCGATCCGCACCTGCTGCAAACAATCTTTGATAGCTCTCACGGCTGCGTTCACCCAGCGACAGCGTCACCGCACAGTCGGGAAACCTCGTCTTGATCCGGCGCACGATGCGCTCCATAACTTCATCCGAAAAATACGCATCCTCGCCGCCCTGCATCACGAACGTGCGAAACCCCAGCGCATATCCCTCCTCGCAGCAGGAAAAGATATCCTCTTCGCTCAGTCTATAGCGTTCGGCGCATTTATTGCTCCTTCGCAAGCCGCAGTACAGGCAGTCGTTTCTGCAGAAGCTGCTAATTTCAATCAGTCCTCTTACATACACGCTCTTTCCGTACACCTGCTCACGCACGCGCCGAGCCTCCGCGCTCAGTACACGCGCCGCTTCATCGCTTCGGTGCTCGATCAAATATTCATATTCTTCTGCCGTCAATGAACGCTCTTTTATCAGCCTGTCAATCAGTTTCCTCATATTCTCATCCATACACTCTCACTCCATCGCCGATACCTTGTTCGCCGGATATTATATCCTCCTGTCAGGAACCAACAGCCTCATTATACCCTATGCCCCTGCGGATTGCAATCGGCGAGGATCGGGGAATGATTTTTCATGCAGTTTGCCAAAGGTCTCCTTCGCAGACGGCTCCCTCAAAGAGGAGACTAAAACTTATAACACCATTTGCAGCGAGATGACCTTAGCGGTCGATTTGCGCATCCTGCGCATATGTGGTATAATATCGTTTGGAGGTGGAACACCTATGCCCATACGCTATCTGACCGGACATTCTCAGTCGATCAAGCCGCGGCTGTACGAGGAGCTTCAAACCGCACTCACAGCAGGCGACGTACATCCCCTGATCGTACTGGTTCCCGAGCAATATACCCTTCAATCCGAGCGCGAAATCATCGACACGCTCGGTCTAAACGGCTCCTTCCGTCTGCAGATCATGTCCCCTGCACGCCTGTTTTCGCGCATATTTTCCGATGCCGGCAGCCCCGAGTCGGTGCGCGTAGACGACCGCGGACGCGTCATGCTGATGCATGGTGCGCTTAAATCACTCAGCAAAGACCTTTTCTGGTATCGCGGCGCACAGCACCGTCCGGGCTTTGCCGAGCTTGCCGCCAGTCAGCTCAAGGAGCTCAAGCAGGCAGGCTATACAAGCGATATGCTCGATGCGCTGAGCGACACCGTGGAAGGCAGCGCGCTCAAATACAAGCTCAAAGACCTCTCCCTGATCTGGCGCGCCTACGAAGAAAAGCTCGAAGGGCGCTTTATGGATGGCGAGGACGAGCTGATGCACGCCCTTGAGCGCATCCCGCGCACCTCTTTTCTGCGCGGCTGCGAGGTATGGGCTTACGGCTTCGAGTCCGTTTCGCCCACCCTTGCACGCACCCTTTTGACACTTGAGGGCATCGCGCGGCAGGTCACGCTGCTTCTGCCCCTTCAAAACAACGCATCTGCACGCGATTTCTATTCCTTCGAGCCGGTGCAGCACTCCTTCGAGAGAATGTGCCGCATGGCAAAGGAGCGCAATATTTCATGGACGCGCGAAAAGCTTGCCGATCCTGTCGAGGTAGAAGACCTCAAGGAAGAGATCTCCCATCTGCTCAACGAGATCAACTGCTTTCCGCAGCAGCCCTACAACAAATCCCCCAAGGCGATTCGCCTCATCATGGCGCGCAATCCGCTGGATGAAGCCATGACCGCCATGGCACTCATCCGCGATCTGATCCGCACCCGCGGCTGGAGATACCGCGATGTCGCCGTCGCCTGCTTTAATCTGAGCGAATATTCCGAAGCCCTCAGCCGCAGCGCACGGCTGTATAACGTCCCGATCTTTTTGGAAAGCGACCGCCCTGCCGACCGCAATCCGCTTTCTCAATATGTACTGCTCGCACTCAAGCTGATCTCTTCCAGTTTTCAGGCAGAGGATATGCGGCTGTTGATCCGCACCGGCTACTGCGATCTGACGAACGACGAATGCGACATACTGAGCAACTACATCATCGAGCAGGGTATCTACGGAAAGCTCTGGCTGGATGAATTCAAACGCGGCAGTGAAGAGGAGATCACACTCGTCGAGCCGCTGCGCAAAAAACTCATGTCGCCGCTGATCGCCCTGTCCGAGCGTATGAAAAACGCACAGACCGTGCGCGATCAGATGACCGCCGTATGGACGCTGCTTGAAGAAATCGATGCCTTTGAAAAACTCAAAGCGCGTCAAGAGCAAATGACCTCCCTCGGCATGGTAGAAGTTGCCAACGAATGTGCGCAGGTGTGGAATCGCATCATCGGCACCCTTGATCAGCTTAATGAACTGCTTGCGGGCAAGCGCGTACCGGTACGCGATCTGATCGAGCTGCTGCGCGAAAGCCTTTCCGCCACCGATATAAAACCGCTGCCTCAAGCGGGTGATGCAGTGATGGCAGGCAGTCTAAGCCACCTCAGGACTCAGCCGGTCAAGCTGATGATCCTCATGGGCTGCAACGAAACTCGAAGCGGCGATATAGGCGGATTGTTTCAGGCATCCGAGCGCGAAATTCTGGGGCGCGAAAAGGATGTATGGCTGGCACCCGACATAATGGAGCGCAGCCGCCTTCAGGATATCGACCTGATGAGCGCCCTTTCTCTGGCGCGTCAGTTCGTGGTAGTATCCTTCTCCCAAAGCAGTGCAGAGGGCAGCGCCCTGCTCCCCTCCACCATCATATCCCGCATCCGCACCATATTCCCTACCCTCAAAATCAGCGGCGGCATCGACGAGGGCGAAGCGCTGCGCCGCCTCAAGTATGCCTCTCCCGATGCAGCGCTCACCCTGCTGCCAAGCGAACTTGCCGACGGAATACTGAGCGAATCGGCGCAGAAAGCACTGCCTGCGCTGTGCGCGCTGCCCGAAAAACGCCCGTCGCTGCGCTCCATGAGATCGGCGCTCAGGCACCGCGTTGTGTCGGAGGATCTGCCCCGTTCGCTGGCACGGCGCATCTACGGCGGTCCCTCATCGCTGAGCGTATCCCGAATGGAAAAATACGCCGCCTGCCCATTCCGCCATTTCGTGGAATACGGACTGCGCCCCAAAAAAGTGGAACCGTTTGAACTGAAAAAACAGGATGAGGGCACCTTCTACCATGAAGCCATGGAAAACTTCCTGCGCGAAAACTGGAACGGCATGGATTCAATCGATCCCGAAGAAGCCATGGGTCGCATGGACACCATCACCGAACGGCTGCTTGCGCCCCTGATGGATGGACCGCTTGGCAAAAATCCGGTCACGCTCAGCCATAGCCGCCGTATGCGCGATGTAGCACGCCGCGCGGCACGCACCGCCGCCAAGCACCTCTCCGGCAGCGAATTTTCACCCTGCGCATTGGAAGTGCAGTTCGGCGAAAACGAGCCTTCGGTCATCCTTCATACGGATAATGCCCAACTGCCTGTAAAGGGCAGAATCGACCGCATCGACCAGTGGGCGGACGGCGATCAGACGTGGATGCGCATTATCGACTACAAAAGCGGCTCCAGCGAGCTGAACCTCGCCAAGCTGTATTTCGGACTGCAGCTGCAGCTCATCATCTATCTGGCAGCTGCGCTTGAGCAGGGCTTGTGCAAGCCTGCAGGCGCCTTCTATTTCAAGGTCGCCGATCCGATCATCCGCACTGAGGAGCGCGATGCCGACGTAGTAGAGCTGCTGCGCACCGACGAGCTGCGCCTAAGCGGCTTGTTCATCAGCAATACCGACGTGCTGCACGCCATGTCGCCCGAGATCGAGCACACGCTCAAGCTCTCTCTCAAAAAGGATGGCAGCGTATCCTCCACCGCAAAAATGCTCGATGAGGAAGGCTTTTCTCTGCTCATTGAGCACGCTCTGAGCGCCGCTTCCCGCATCGCCGAGGGCATCCGCGAAGGCAAGACCGACATTTCTCCCGTGCGCATGAGTGGCTTTTCCGCCTGTGAACATTGTGATTGGCGCGCGCTCTGCCAGCAGGATCCGCGTCTGGGCGGTATGCCCATATCCCTGCCTGCACTCTCCCAAAGCGCTGTGCTTGACAAGATCCGTCAGGATGTGGAAAACGCCAAAAAGAAAAAGGCGGAAACAGAAACCGATCGATAAACACGCTCTATGTTCCTGCTGACTTTGATACAATAGAAAAAGCCTTCTCCGGGGACAAAACCGCCGAAAAAGGCATAAAATAAGGGCTTTCGAGGTCAAATGCTGACTTCGGAAGCCCTTTTTCGCTTTATCCAATTGTGGATTTCCGCCCTTCCTACACTTGGCGACACCGTAGGGTGTAAGCCTTGCGGTATACGGATTTAGGAATAATTAAGAGGTTATCCTTCAAAACATAGAATGATTTGAGAAGAACAGTGCAAGCCAACCGGAAGCAGCATACTCGCCTTCCTCCTTGATGTACTCCTGTGC
>CAZYQB010000065.1:0-9273 GCA_964649595.1 uncultured Oscillospiraceae bacterium
ATTCTGTGCGAAACTCAAGCCGATGGCCGCGCCCGATACGACCACGGCGCATACTAAAACACTCAGCAGGGTCAGCCCGAATAGTTTACCGATTTTCCTAAAAAAACTAACGTCCCTCATTTATAGCCCCCTTTGAATTCGTAGGCAGTAACACCGGATTATTTCTTTTTCCTGAGCGCACGACAATATACTTCGCGTGTCCGCACCGTGACGTCATCCCAATTGTATTTGGCGCAGATATAATCCGCCGCCCGCGCTTTGAGTTCATACACCTCCTGAGGCTGGTCAATAAAGAATTGCAGCTTACTTCTCAGATCTTCCACATCCGCACAGCGAAAGCTCACGCCACAATCACCGATAACATCCGTATTCTCAGCGATATCTGAACAGATGACGGCGTTTCCATAAGAAAGTGCCTCCAGCAGACTCAGCGGCATACCTTCGACCGTCGAAGGCAGAACATATGCATATGCATTGCTGTAAAGCTCTTCGAGCATTCTGCCTGAAACAAAACCGGTAAAAATGATGTTGGGATTTCCCTGCGCCATCTGCTTGATCTTCTTAACATAGTCAACAGTGTCGCTTACGTCGCCTGCGATAACCAACTTCTTATCAGTTTTCATCTTCTGATAGGCGTCGATAAGGAAATGGATCCCCTTTTCCTCGACAAGTCTTGAAAGCAAGAGAAAATATCCGTCTTTTTCAAGACCGAATTTCTCCGTAATCAGGTTTGCCGGAACACAGGCAACTCTGAGAACACCATTGGGAATATTCACCGTCTCGCGACCATAAGTATCCTGATAATACTTTCTAACGCCTTCGCTCAGGACAATGATCTCGTCTGCGCAACGAACCATGATCCGTTCGCCGAGCTTGATATACTTGGCACCCCAGCCATTATTCCACTTTTCGCGTTTCCAGTCAAGACCATGCACCGTAGCAACACACTTCTTACCGAAAAACTTGGGGATCCACATCGCTGCGCAAGGTCCCAGCGCATGGAAGTGGATCACATCAAAGCCCGAAAAAGTTGCCTGAATCGCCGCGGTAAAGGATGCAATCACCGCTTGAATTCCTCTGCCCTTGATGCTCCATGCTTTTCTGAGCTGTACGCCTTCGTACATGGAGTCCTTTATTTGGCTGAGGTATTCTTCTTCAGTTGAACTGCCCTTTCGGTTGTAGCAGACAACCTCGTCACCGTGCCTGACAAGCATCGGCGCCAGCGTCGTGATTACCAGTTCAATGCCACCGCGCCTTGAGGGAACGATCTTGTGTCCGATCATCGCAATCTTCATTCAAACCCCCCGTTTGATGCCGTTATTTGTCGTATGCTTGGCGCGTTTGTTCATCATATCGGTCAGATAATTCTTCAGATAGTAGAAAGAATCGTTTTTCGTCAGGATAGACAACCCCACATAGATCACGCATCCGACAGCGACCTGCAAAATGAGTATCGCGAGCAGCGGCAGCGGCAGCGCGCGCATCGCAAATACGCACACGGCCATAATTGCAGAGAGCGCAAACGGCGGAAAGATGTCCGCCAACTGATCGCGGAAGCGGTAGGAAATCAGCTTTCCATTGCAGTACATATTCACGCACATTGAGAAGAACGATGCGACCGGAAGCGAAATACCGACCGCCAATACGTCAAACTGCAGTGCAAAGAGTATTATGACCAGCGTGACCAGCTTTTTGATGAACTCAATACGCAGCACAACATCGCTCCTGCCGATGGCATTGATGGACTGCAGATTCACATCCGTCATGATGTGGAAGATGCTGTATATGCAGGCAAGCTGCAGAAAGGGCACACAGTCGAGCCATTTTTCAGTCAGCAGCAGGGTCACCAGCGTATCTGCCACAGCCGCCAATCCAAGCAGCACCGGGAACATAATGTAGGCGGTCACTCGCATGGTCTTTTGGGTCATCCGTCTGACCTCTGAAAGATTGTCACTTGCGTTGGCGATCGCCGGGAAGAGAACGGAAAAGACTGTCGCCGACAGATTGCCGGAAATCATATCCGGGAAACTCTTTCCCTTATTGTAGTAAGCCAGATCTGCTGAGGTATAGAATTTGCCGATCAACAGGGATCTGAGGTTGTTATAGATCGTACCGATCAGATTGGCTGCCAGACACTTCCAGCCGAAGGACATTAGCCTGCGGAATGACGCGGCGGAAAACACCAGTCTCGGTCGCCAATTCACGGTGAAGGAGAGAACCAGTGTGTCGATCACCGCATTGGTCAGATACTGCGCCACCAGCGCCCACACGCCTGCACCAGAAATCGCCAAGCAGATGCCCACAACGCCGGACACCAGCGTGCCAAACAGCGTCGAGAAGAAAAACTTCTTGAAGATCATATGCCGGGACACATAGGCGTGCTGTATGGAATTATACGAATTGATCAAGATGCTCAAAGAGAACACCCTCATGAGTTTCGTCAACTCCGGCATGGCATAAAAATCTGCCAGCAGCGGAGAAAGGAACCATAACACGCCGTAGAGCAGACAAGAGATGGCAAGCGAACAGTAAAATATCGTTGAAAAATCTGCCTCATCTGCGTCCTTTTTCTGAATCAGCGCCAGACTGAAGCCACCGGTCGTAAATACGTTAGCGATACCAATAAAGACCATGATGATTGTCACGGTACCGTACAACTCCGGCGCAAGAATACGAGCCAGCACCACCGAAACGATAAAGGAGATACCCTGTGCGCAGAAACGCTCTGCAAACTTCCACGCAAATCCGGAAAACACCCGATCGCGCAGGCTGTTTCCATTTTGTTTCATCGGCTCACCTTCCCATTTTTTCAAGTATCAGATCAGCTATTACACGGCTTCCGCTGCCGTCGTCGCAATAGCCCACGCGGCGGCGAAACGCCTCGCATTTCTCTTCATAACTTTCCTTCGAGAAGTCGAGAATCCCCTGCTCCAGTTCATCATCCGAAGCCGCCCGGAAAAACGGCGTCTCTTCAATAGAGAAATACACGCCGCGTTCCTTACTGTGGTAATGCTCATAGTCTTTCGTAAAGAGGAACGCCGGCTTGTTTACAAAACCAAAGTCAAACATACAGCCCGAATAATCTGTAATCAGCACGTCCGCCGCCGCCAGCAATTCCTGCATATCCGGATAGGCGGAAGCATCGCACACACAGCCTTCATTGCCTGCGACAGATCCAAACTGACGGTATTCGTTGGGATGCAGCCGGACGAGCATCACAAATCGCTCGCCTCCGAAGCGCTTTTCAAGCGCACGGATACACCGGTCGATGTTCATCGCATAATCTGCGTAGCGCTGCCCATCACGGAAGGTAGGTGCATACAGCGCGATCTGTTCACTGCCAAGATCGAATGCTCCGCGCACCTTCTGATCGATCTGCGGAGAGCGTTCATACAACGGCGTCATGCGCGGCACACTGCACTTGCGCACTTCGCCCGAATACCAGTAACGGGTGCGGTATTTATCTAGCCTGAAATCGTTATTGGAGTACATCAGATCCGTCATTGCCGCATCCCGTCTGGCCAAGGCGGCGTAGGTTTCATCCAGTGTCAGTGCATCCTGCTCATTCTTCTTAAAGCCGAGCGTCGAATGCCATGTCTGAATATAGTATTGCTGCGGTCGTTTCTCCGGCTTGACATAATCCTTCACGTTGTCAACCCAAACTTTAGCGGTATGAAAATGATAAGTCGTCATAAAGCCGTGATGCTTGAGTGGACGGATCCCCGCAGGAAGAGGATCCGCCGGATCTCTGAGGACCCAGTACATCTTCAGCGACGGATCCCGCCGCAGAAGTTCCAGCGCGATATATTTCGGATCGTCACCAAACCCTTTGCCAGAAAAATTGTCAAAAATGATCTTTCTTCTGCAAATGGGCAACCGGGGTAAAACTCCATATATACCTCGCTTGAGCCGTTCATATAGCGCCAGAGGTCCTTTCAGACCACTTTCCGCCAATCTGTCATACAATCTTCCCATTTGACGTTTACACTTCCTCCCGGCAGCCGCCGGATCGCATCGCAAGCTTACTTGGCGTTTCCGTCATTCTTGACGACCTGCAGCACAGTTTTAAAAATGATCTTAAGATCCAGATTCAGGCTCCAGGTTTCAATGTATTCCGTATCCAACCTGACAACCTCTTCAAAGTCGAGGATGCTGCTGCGACCACTCGTCTGCCAAAGACCCGTGATGCCCGGCAGCATACACAGCCTGCGTTTATGATGCGGGCTGTAACGTCGATACTCGTCGAGCGTCGGTGGGCGCGTGCCGACAATGGACATATCACCTTTAAGCACGTTGAAGAACTGCGGGAACTCGTCAAGACTCGTTTTGCGGATGAAGTGACCGATGCCCTTGATGATGCGCGGATCATTGTCCATTTTGAACATCATGCCATCCTTGATCTGGTTCTTAGCCATCAGTTCCTTCTTGCGCTCCTCGGCATCCATATACATGGAACGGAACTTGTATATCTTGAATTCGCGTCCCTTTTTGCCCACGCGGATCTGCGAAAAGAAGATCGGACCCGGGGACTTGATATAGATGATCGGTCCGATGACCAGCGCGATAAGCGCCGTCAGCAGACAGCCGACAAAGCCACCAAGAATATCGATCAGGCGCTTGAGCAGCGACTGACGGAAGGTGACCGGACTGATGGTCGTGGATAGCACATTATAGCCAAACACATTGCTGATGACGCGGTTTGGCAGCTTCTGATAGGAATTCTCCATGAAAATGTGTACGGTGATGCCCATTTTAAGCAGCTTGTCTGTCAGAGCGAGGGTCGCCGCAGAATCATCCGGAAGGTTGATAAACACCTCGTCAACGACCTGACTTTTGAGATAGTCGATAAAGCTGTCTTTATCCGCCGTAACGGATACATTCTTGATCTTCTGACCGATCATCGATTTATCCATGATCGCCAGACCAAAGAACTGATAGTTGCGGATCGCAGATGCAGTGATCGTGGCGATCATTTCGTTGGCTACTTCTTCGGTCGTTGCCACAACGATCTGGCGTGCATACTTCACCTTGCTGTAGCGCCTGCGCAGATAGAACTTGTGGCTGAACCGGGCAACATACACCAATGGAATATGCAGCGCGAAAAATACCGCCAGAACGCTGCGCGGCAGATCCGGCATCATTAGCAGGAAGTAGAACATACATACCAGCACAGAGAATACCACTACATCCATCTTCAGCAGCGCGCCCAATTCCATCAGATAGCCGCGCTGAAGGATACCGTTATAGGCATCCATCAAAATACTCAACACGACATACATCACCGGAACCAGCAGGAACAACTGCCAATACACAAACAAAGAAACACCGATCAGAGGAGTGAGGATCAGCTTGGCAAGAAGCAGCGCAATCTCAATACAGGCAACGTCGATCAAAATGAAATCCAGATGACGAAGCCAGCCTTTTCTAAGCATCATATCGTTGACCATTTCCTTTCCGTACACTTTAGCAGGGAACATATCCACTGTGTTCACGCCGTTTGAACGCCTCACTCGCCATCGCAGCAAAGCTTCTGCTCCATTGCGTACAAACAGGTCGTTCTCTGCGATTTTTGCATTAAAATGGTGTCTATCTCAATCAAATCAGCATAAATCAGATATATCTTCTGCAAAGACAACACGACCGCGCGTTTTCTTTGCTGCATACATTGCCCTATCTGCCATTGAATACATTTCTTCCAGCGTCCTGCTGTCACTAGGGAATATGCTGACGCCGATACTTGCCGATATGTAGATGTCTTTGTAATGCACGCTTTTTATCTTGCTCAGGAGCATTTCCATTTTCTTTTCAACTGCATTTCTGTCCAACACACGGGTCATCAGCACAAAAAACTCATCACCGCCGATACGCCCGACGATATCTGAAACGCGAAAGCTGCTGCTGATTTCCTTAGCCAGCTCAGTCAACACCTTATCGCCAGCCTGATGACCATATGTATCGTTAATGAGTTTAAAGTAGTCCGCATCAATCATCAGCAAGGCGTGCTTATCGTCCTCAAAGGAACTGTCAAGACGCTCTTGGATGAGCTGCATCGTTGCCTTCCGGTTCAACAAGCCCGTCAATTCATCGCGCTCCGCCATGCGGAGCCTCTCTTCCCCTTCCAGCTTAGCCGCATGAATGTCCCATGTCACCAACATCATACACAGATGTCCGCTGACATTATCCTGGAGCAGATGAATCTCGTCACGAATCCACCGGATCTCTCCGCTTCTGAGACTCCGGCGATACTCCATAACGATTTCTCTTTTCCCGGATTCGTAGAGGTCGGTGATCGTTTCCTTGGAAAAGTCGCGATAGAAAGTGGCTGCCGGCCAACGTCGGTCCGCAATCCCCTCATACGCCCTCGAGATCAGGACATCAATTTGTGAATGGAAACCAAACTCATTTCCATCTACCGACTGATGGTATTCGTTGATAATACGCCATTCATCCAGATCCAGATACGCAGCAAAATAAGCATTTGACGGCAGGTCAAATAAATACTCTAACGCTTTATTGCTATGCCGTTTCAGATAGTATTCCTTTGTAATATCTCGCGAAAAGCCGACGAGCCCAAGGAACTGTCCGTTCTCGTCCGTAAGCACGAACTTCGAGGTAGCGGCAAAGCGAGCATGACCATTCTTTTCCGTTATCGGCTCGACATAATTGAGAAGGTCTCGCTGCTGGTCAATGAGCTTCAGATCGTCATCCCGGTAGCGCTGCGCCAGTTCCTGATCCTGAAATATCTCAAAATCCGTCTTTCCGACCAGATCCTGCTCGGATCCCCAGCCAGCCATATTGGCAAATTTTCGCGATACACCGCGATAAATCAAATTCTTATCCTTTATAAATATTTTATCCTTCGAGTAAACAAGATATCTTTTTGCCGCTGCAAGAAACAGTTCTGCGGCGCTATCGTCATTAATGTCATTTGTACTTATCATAGGTATACGCTTTGCTCCTTATATATATATATATATTATAATCTCACAAAACATTCCCCTCATGTGGATTCCATTTTATGCAGTATTTTTATGTACTCCTGCATTGGCATCGGTCTGTAAAACAGATAACCCTGACCATGACTGCAGCCTAATTCCTGTATCTTCTTGCTCTGTTCAGGAGACTCCACACCTTCTGCCACGATGCAGACACTGCCAAGCTCCTTGCACATATTGATCACGTTTTTTAAAACGCATTGTGCCTTACGATCAGTACATACGTCGTGGATCAGGCTTTTATCAAGCTTAACCTCATCAAAATCGATATTGGTCAGCACGCTCAGATTGGAATACTCCGTGCCAAAATCATCCAGTGCGACTTGAATGCCCACCGCATGAAGATCATCCACCGCTTTTTTCAACAGGTTAAGTCCTATCTTCGCGACGCCTTCGGTGATTTCGATTCGCAGATACTTCGGCTCAACGCCGTACTTTTCAAGCATATCCGCCACGTCTCGCACAAAATTCGGAGTCTCCATCGTTACGCGCGAAATATTGACCGATACACTTCCATACCTTTTCTCGGCAGGAAGCTGCGCCAGCATTTTAATTACCGTCTTGAGCACGAAGCGATCCAGATGCATCTGAATTCCCAGCACCTCATACCGTGAGATGAATTGAACGGGAGAGATCATGCGTCCATCTTCATCAAATTTACGAACCAGCGCCTCTGAACCAGAAATTTCGCCCACATCCAGTTGTACCTGCGGCTGGATATACACCTGAAACCGACCATCCTCAATTTCGCGCAAGAGCTCCGTCGACAGATTCTCACGTTTCAGCATACCAACCTCATAGCGCGCGTTCAGATAACGATGATTCTTTTCAATCGTCATCAGTTCATGCACTCTGGCATACTGCTGCTGCAGGTTGACGAATCCATCACATTTAAGCCATGTCTTGCCCACGGAAGCCGTATATTCATGGATCTGATCATATTCGCTGCGAATGTGCTTAGCGATATCTTCAAATTCTTCATTAGAAAGATCAAGGAATACCGCTGCAAATTCATCTCCGCCAATGCGATATACCTGCTCTCCGGCATACTTTCGAAGAACCTCGGCCGCTTTGACGAGCACATCATCGCCAATATCGTAGCCATAAATCTCATTGAGTCTGTTCAGACCATTGATATCCACATAAACAAAGCCTAGAGTCTTAGGAAGGTTCATTTCGATCTGCTTGAGCACATCAATATAACTGTGCCGATTCTTGACGCCGGTCAGAGCATCCTCGCTCATCAATTTTTCGGTAAACTGTATCATGCGCCGCTTATCCAGCTCTACCATCAGAAAGTCGGTGATAGCACACAGAAGGTTTAATTCATTGAGATCAACTTTAGGATTATCTACACCTAAAAAACCGATGATAACTCCATTCTTAATGAAAGGAGCAGCCATCAGACTTTCCACGCCCTGCATTTCCAACAGCTGATAATCCGCCGAGTCCTTATCAAGTTGATTTTCAAGCGAAGAGATATAAAAATTTCCAACCTCTGTAAAACGCCGGTTCCAATCAGCCACAATGCTCAAGTCAAGCTGCTGAAGCATCTCGATTTCGCTTTCAATGCCCGGAGCACACCACTCAAAAGTATTGGTAAGAGTATTTTGCGCCAAATCATATTCGACAATATAGGCTCGATCGGCCTGATGGTGTGACGCAAGTTCCTCCAGAAACTGATTGATAGCATCTGTAATATCCGGGGTAGCTGTAAGCAGCTTAATCAATCGCAGCAGTTTATTCTCCATACACAGAGCTCCTCTTTTACACCAGCAAACTATGCCGCCATACGCTTATTGCGGCGTACATGGACTCATTATATTTACGCGTAATTTGGGAAACGTGCGTCGGCGATCTACAAATCACACGCTTCTTCGACAAATTCCACTTAAAACCTTTAGACAATATTATACCATCAACAAGGAATTTTGTCTATCCCATCCCTCTCAACAACAACACAATAATATAAATGCCGTAAATGTTAATAACCCCGGCAAAAACAATTCTTACGCGAGGTCTTTGACCTTCGTGCCGCTTCTCTCGCAGAGATCTCTCCCCCTTCTTCTATGCTTACCAACAAGTTGCAATGTCAGTCAGACGTTTCATCGGTTTAGATACAAAGTGTGCGCCGCGTGCTTTTGCTTCTATCCCCCGCAATCTCTGTCCGAAAGTATAAAAAAATAACCACCCATGCTTTGTATCAAAACATGGGTGATTAGGTGGCTCCCCAGGTAGGGCTCGAACCTACAACAACTCGGTTAACAGCCGAGTGCTC
>CAZYQB010000066.1:0-9027 GCA_964649595.1 uncultured Oscillospiraceae bacterium
ATGAAAGACAGGCGGCAAGGGAGATCATGCCGGGGATCGCTGCGGCACTGGTCGCGTGGATGGTTATCAGCATAGGATTTTCGTTTTATGTGAGCAATTTCGCCAATTACTCGGTGATTTACGGAACGCTGGGCGCTGTGATCGTGCTGCTGATGTGGCTTTATATGACGGCGGTGATTTTGATTATGGGGGCAGAGTTGAATGCGGTGCTGAAGAATGTTCGCATCAGGCAGGACGGAAAAACAGATCAGGCGGATGCGGCTTGATGCGGCAGTGTGCAAAAGAAGAAATTGAATAGGGAACAGCCTTGACTGCGGCTCTGAATGAGCAGAGGTCAAGGCTGTTTTTTGCTGTTTTGGTATAACGCTATTCGTTGAGCAGGGCGACGGTGGCGCATATGTCAAGAAAATGAGAGCAAGGTGCAAAAGAAGAAGGGATAAAAATTGTAAAGAGAACATATGTTTGTATTTTGGAGGTGAAGTGACTTGACGAACGTATGTTCTGTGGTGTAGAGTGGGTGTAGCGAAAGGGGCAATCGACATAATCAAATAACGGCATATAGACATGGGACAGTTCATCCCGGTTGCTACTGCTTCCCGCTTGGGCTAAAGATAACGCGTTGTGCCCTTGAGGGGAAGCCTCTTATATGTGCTTTTGCCGCAGAGTTGATGCTTGAGCCGATGACATTGTGTTGAAAGGGAGGTGAAAAACGTGAAGAAGGGCAGGACGAGTGAAAAGCTGCTGTATGAGGCATATGAGATCGCCGGAGAGATGCAGAGGAGGCATCAGGAGGAGAAGCTGCGGTTTTATCAGCCGCACGAGAAGCAGAAGGCATTTCATAGCTGCATGAAGCGCAATCGCTGGGCGCTGGGCGGCAATCGCACGGGCAAGACCGAGGCGGGCGCGGTGGAATGTGTATATCTGGCGCGAGGGAACCATCCGTATCGGCAGACGACGGGACCGATGGACGGATGGGTGGTGAGTCTGACGGCGGAGATGCAGCGCGACGTGGCGCAGAAAAAGCTGATGAGCTACATTGATCCGAAATGGATCAAAGGGGTAAGAATGCGCGAAGGCAAGGCAGATGATCCGACGGGAGGCATC
Source organism: uncultured Oscillospiraceae bacterium (assembly GCA_964649595.1). Lineage (GTDB taxonomy): Bacteria > Bacillota > Clostridia > Christensenellales > Aristaeellaceae > RGIG2066. The sequence continues at coordinate 1,105 of CAZYQB010000066.1, forward strand.
ATTGATTATATTCAGATCGAGAGCGTACACGGCGGTGTATCGACGATCGGCTTTAAGAACTGCGCGCAGGGCAGAGAAAAATTTCAGGGTACCAGTCAGGACTTTATATGGTTTGACGAGGAGCCGACGGAGGAGATCTATCATGAATGTCTGATGCGCACGCTGGATCGCGGTGGTCTGGTCTTTGGCACGATGACACCTCTCAAGGGCATGACATGGGTGTACAACAAGATATATCTCAACGAGGCAAATGATCCGCAGGTATGGTACATCACGATGAGCTGGGAGGACAATCCATATCTGTCCAAAGAGGCGGTGGAGCAGATGGAGCGCGCGCTGAGTGAGGAGGAACTGGCGGCGAGACGGCATGGACGGTTCGTATCGGCAAGCGGATTGGTGTATGGTGAGTTTGACGAGCGCGTTCATGTGATAGAGCCGTTTGCCATTCCGCAGGAATGGCAGGACATGATTTCGATCGATCCGGGCATGACGAAGCCTCTTTCGTGTCACTGGTATGCTGTCGATCATGATGGAAATGTGTATGTGGTGGCGGAGCATTATCGCTCGGGGATGCTGATCGACGAGCACATGGAAGCGATCGAGGAAATCAGCAGGAGCCTTCACTGGAAGCGGGACGGCAGCGGACGGCTGAGCGCGCTGATGGATGCGGCAGCCGATCAGCATACTCTGCAGGCGGAAAAGAGCGTGGCGGAACTGTTCAGGGAGCAGGGGCTGAACGTAAACACGCGGGTGAACAAGGCGAAATGGGCAGGCATTCAACGGGTGCGGCAGTATCTGCGACGCAGACCTGCCCTGGACGGCGAGCGCTGGAAGGATGGAAAGCCGGCGCTGTTTATATTCAGTTCCTGCCCGATGATGATTCGGGAGATCAAGCAGTATCGATGGAAGCTGGAGGGGGACGGCGAGGAGCCGGTGAAGAAGGACGATCATGCGATGGATGAGCTGAGGTATTATCTGATGTACAGAGGGGAGATCGGCGCATCGGAGGGGGTACTGCAGGAGGGCGCGGTGATCCGGCACAAGAAGATGCTGGCAAAAAGACTGAGGAGGGGCTGAGAGGGAGAGGAGAATGAGATGAGTAGAGAAGCAGAGCAGCGCTTTTTGAGGCTGCGGGTTGAAGAAGGGGAAAAAGTGCGGCAGGATGAGGAGCTGCAGCAGCTGGCAGCCGAGCTCAAGCAGGAGTATGAGCGCAGGCGGGAGGAGCGAAGGCGCATTGAACTGGGATGGCGGCTCAATCAGAACTTTCTGACGGGAAATCAGTACTGCGACATACTGCACGAGACCGGAGAACTGGTTGAGGAGGCGGCGGGAGCTCATTGGGAGAAGCGGTCGGTGTACAACATGATTGCGCCGATCGTGGAGACGAGACTGGCGAAGCTGGGCAGGATGCGTCCGGGTCTGACGGTGCGTCCGCTGACGGAGGATGCCGCCGATATTTCCAACGCGAAGCTGGCAACGCGCTTGCTGCAGTCTGCATTTGCGGCGCAGGGGATGGGCGAAAAGCAGTCCGTCGCCGGTCAGTGGGCGGAAATCTGCGGCAGTGTGTTTTACAAGGCAGTATGGAATCCGCGAGGCGGTCAGCGGTTGGGAATGGTCGGCGGCGAGGCGGTGTATGAAGGGGACATCGATACGGCGGTGATCCCGGCGTATGAGATCTTTCCGGAATGCTGCTTTAAGGAAGGCGTTGAGAATCAGGGATCGATCATGCACGCGAGAGTATACGGCGTGAAGGAGATCGAGACGCTCTGGGGCGTGCGGCTCAAGGGAAAAGTGATGGATGTGTTCGGTTCGGATGCGATGGCGCTGACGGGAGGAGGTTATCATCCGCAGTTCGGTGCGGGTCGGCAGGATCGCATGGAGGATGCGGAGATGGTAATCGAGTATTACGAGAAGCCGAACGCGCAGCATCCGGAGGGCAGACATATCATCATGGCGGGCGAGTACATTGTGCACTGCGGTGTGCTACCGTTTGTGAACGGCGAGAATAAAAAAAGGATGTATCCGCTGGTGCAGCAGTTCTGCTTGAATGCACCGGGAAACTTTTTCGGGTGCAGCGTGATCGAGCGCCTGATCCCTCTGCAGCGGGATTACAATGCCATCAACAACCGTATCAATGAACACACGGCGCGCATGACGGCAGGCAATCTGATGACCGAGCAGGGCGCGCTGGTAGATGAAGAGTTGATCGATACCGGAATCGCGCCGGGCACGGTGATCGAATATCGCGTCGGGGCGACGCCGCCGACATGGATGCACGTCAGTGAGATCCCACAGACGCTGCTAGCGCGCCTTGCGGATATGAGAAAGCAGTTTATCGATATTTCGGGCGTATCGGAAATGGCGCGTGCATCGACTACGACTGGTTCCATTTCATCAGGCGTGGCACTGGAGATACTGCGCGAGCAGGATGATACGAGACTTTCTTTGACGGCGGAGCATATTTGTGCGGCGGTCAGAGAACTGGGTCAGCACTGGCTGCGGCTGTTTCGTCAGTTTGCGGTGGGACCGAGGATCACGCGCGCCGCAGGAGAGGACATGGTGCCGGGCACGGTGATGAGCTGGAAGCGCGATGACCTGACCAGCGACGACGTGGTGGTGGATACGGACAACGATCTGAGCAACACGCCGGCGCAGAGACGGCAGCTTGTGCTGGAACTGATGCGCGCGGGGCTGTTTGTTGATCCGGATACCGGACGCATGAGCCGCGAGGGCAGGACGAAGCTGATGGAGGTATTCCGTCTGGGCAACTGGGAGAACATGACCGGAACGGAGGAACTTCAGCGCAGCCGCGCTCAGGCTGAGCACGGCGAACTGGAAAAGGGCATCGTGCCGAGAATCGGAGAACTGGACGATCATCAGCTGCATTTAGCGGAGCATACGAGATTTGCGCTGAGCAGCGAATTCAGGCGGATGCAGCAGGAAGCGCCGAGATTGGCGCGTGCGCTGCTGATGCACGCTCAGGGGCATCGGGTGTTGACGGCAGATGCCGCACGCGAGGGGAAAGAATGAAAGGTGAAGGAGGAAGAAGAACATGGCGGAGTATTTGACAGGGGAGCAGCGAGCGCAGTTTGAAAGGGAACTTGCGCAGGGTGGCGGTCTGACGCAGGAACAGGCGCAGCGCGCCGTGAACGAGGGCGCTGAGATGGCGCAGGCGGATATGGCGGCGCAGCAGCTCAGCGAGCTGCTCAAGCAGTATGGCTTTGGAAGTCTTGAGGAGATGTTGGAGCAGTATGAGCGAATGGTCGGCACGGTGGCGGAGCTTAAAAGGATGCTCGGTCGTCTGCTGAGCATTGAAAAGGCGGAGCGCACCGCTGCGCAGCTGGATGTGCGACATCCGGAATATGCGATCCGCAGGCGCATTGAGCTGGAGCTGGCACCGATGCGAGAGGAGGCTCATGCAGCGGCTAAAAACCGCATGATCCAGCATCAGTGGCAGAACAGCGCCTATCAGATGCGCGATTTGGAAAAGCTGCTGCCGGAGATCGCCGAATACATCATGCGCAATCCGAAGTATGCGTCTGAGGCGGATGGACTGAGAAGGGCATATGATGCGGTGAGGTCCGAGAAATATCGAGATGAGGATGAACTGCTGGGCGATCCTGAGTTTATTGCGCATCTGATGGAAAATGAGCAGGTGCGTGAAGCGCTGCTCAAGAGCTATATGCAGCAGATGCACCGCGGAGGCAGCGTTCCGCAGTCGGTGGGCGCAGGCGGCAAGACGCCGCTGACCGCACGCAAGCCGATCACCGGTATGCAGCAGGCGAAGAAGCGTCTGGAGGCAATGCTGGGCGCAAATATGCAGTAATACAGAGCTGAGAAAAAGCAAGGAGGAAAGGAACATATGGTAAATCTGACAACGGTAAACAGCGCACTGAAGAACTTCTATATTCAGCCCTTGCGCGAGGATATCAATCTGAAGGCGGACCCGTTTGCGAGCCGCATCGTAAAGACCACTAATAACATTGTGGGCTACAACAAGATCGTGCGCGCGGCACTGGTGGGGGCAAACGGCGGCGCGGGTGCGGGCAGCGAGACCGGTGCTCTGCCCTCTGCGGGTGAAAATCAGTATGTGGCGCTGGAAAGCGGTACGAAGAACCTGTACGGCACGCTCGAAATTTCCGACAAGGTGGTAAAGTCTGCCACCGGTCAGAACGCGGGCGCGTTTGTGAACATCCTGCAGCAGGAAATGGATACGCTGACCAAAACGCTCAAGTGGAATCTGGCGCGCCAGATCTACGGGGATGGAAGCGGCAGGCTGATGAATGTGAAGGCGAGCACCAACAGCAACATTCTGGAGGCGGTCAGCGGCGACAATGTGCGCTTCCTGCTGCCTGGTCTGAAGGTGGACGTGCATGACGGCACCACCGGCACGGTGGCAAGCGGCGAGGCAGGTCTGCGCATTGTGGACGTGGATCGAATGACAAACAAGGTGCGCCTGAATGCGGCGATCTCCGCATCCGAGGGCGACTATCTGACCATTCAGGGCAGCGCCGATTATGAACTGACGGGACTTGGCAAAATTTTTGAGCCGATCAGCGGTACCTCTCAGACGCTGTACGGCGTAAACCGCAGCGAATATAGCTGGATGCGTCCGTATCTGAATGATGCGTTTGGTGCGATCAACGAGCCGGGGCTTCAGAAGGTGATGGAGCTGCTGGAGGACAGCTACAACGTGACCATCGATCATATCAACTGCGGCAGCGCAGCGTATGGTCATTATCTGACGCTGATGAATCAGCGCCGTCATGTCAGCGACGTGATGACGCTGGAGGGCGGTCACAAGGCGATGGCGTTCAACGGCATTCCGTTGACCCGAAACAAGTTCATGCCCGATGATGCGATTGATCTGTATGATACCGCGTTGTTCTCCATCGATCAGGTGTCCGATTGGGAATGGATCGAGGGCGAGGCAAAGCAGGTGCTGCATCAGGTGCCGGGCAAGCCGGTGTATACTGCGACCATTGCGAAGTACTGCGATCTGATGTGCGCGCTGCCCGGCGGCATTGCTCGACTGCAGGGAGTCAGCGCACCTGCGGCACAATAAATAACTATGCGCGAGGGCGATTATGCAAAAAATCGGGTGCCGGTGAGGAGTAATGCGCTGAGTATTCCGCAGCGCCTCAAGGAGATGGACGAGGGATATTTTGTGATGTTCAATACGGCTTTGCAGAAGTTTGAGATATGGCACAGGGGCAATGGAGAGGGGATCCTTGAATGTATGCTGCCGTATGATGCGCTGGATGCGCGAGCGTTGCGCCACATTCGGGAACACCGGATAGAGAGGCAGGAGCAGCTCATGCGCGAGGTAGAGGAGCATAACCGCCTTTTGGAGGAACGAGTTAAAAACGAGTGGTTCCAAAAGGCGGCGGATCGCACGAGAGAGGCGGTGAAGTATCTGAAGGATCGAACGGATACGGATGAGATACCGAAGGAGCTGATGGAAAAATGAATTTGGGTGGAATGTGTCGTCTGGCGGCGCGGTATTCCGACCGATTTGACGAATATGTGAAAACGACGGCGCAGGATGGCAGCGAAGCCTTTGAAGGCGAGGCGCTGCACTGGTTTGAGATATTTCGCGATGCGGTAAACGAGGCGTATTTTGAGATATCCCGAAGCAGGCTGACGCCGCAGTGCAGAGTGGAAATGCAGCTGTCGGATGATCGGGTGATTGACTTGTATAGGATGCAGCCGGAGGTCTGCTCGATCTGCGGTGTGTATCGTCTGGACGGGACGACGGATGTGGAATATGTGTTTATCAACCGCACGAGCATTGAGGTGACGGGTGCGCGCGGCGGTGAAACGGTGATCGTGGAGTATCACTATCTGCCGCAGCGGCTGGAGGAGGAGAACGACGAGCCGGTGTTTCCCGAATCGTTGGCGGATCCGTCGATCTATGCGGCGCTGGCGGTGGCGCGCGTATGGCAGAGCGAGCGCAAGATGAACGCCGCGCAGTACTGGTTGAGTGAGTATTATCAAAAGCTGCGCTCTATTCGAACGAACATGAAGCCGATGCGCCGCCGTCGTCTGCCGCGGACGATGTTTCGATAAAGGCAGGGATGGAGCATGGGGATCAAGCGATTGAGGATCAATTCGTTCAAAGGATTGGATACTCACCGGGGAGATTTTCACGATGATCTGTCCACCTCTGCCGATGCGCTGAATTTTGTGTGCGGCGACGGTGTTTTGCAGACGGCAAAGGGAATCGGGGAGTATGCGCCGCCGCTTGAGTCGGAGGGAAGGAGATTGTTTCAGGGATTCTTTCGGGATGAGCAGACGATGGCGGATAGGCGTGTGCTGATGGCATCCGGCGGCGGCAGATTGTATGTGCTGGCAGACGATGCATGGAAGTGTATCGGTTCGGGGTATGCGTCGGATGCGTGGCGCGCAGTCAACTATAGAAGCGGCAGCACGGAGCGCATACTGATGATAAATGGCGTGGACGGCATGATAAGCTGGGACGGTGCAAGCGATCAGGCCGAGAAAATTGAAGTGCAGCAGGGCGGCGAAGCGATCAATTTTGCGCATTTGACGCTGTTGTATGAACGCCTGTGGGGGGCGGTGGATGCCGCGTCTCCCGATAGGATCTATTGGAGCGAGGGCTTCGCACCGGAAGATTGGGAGATCAATTATGATACGCCCGATGCCGGCGGCGGTTTTCTGGATGTAGCGACCTTTGACGGCTCGCGTATTCGGGCGATCGTGGCGGCGTTTGACGACGTGCTGGTGTTTAAGGACAAAAGTATGCATCGCATAAGCGGTACCTATCCGGGCGAGTTCAGTCTGACTCAGGTGTACGGCGCGGAGGGAACACTTGCGCCGCGAACCATCGTGTATACCGCCGACAGAATGTATTTTCTGGGAACGGACGGTTTGTGCGTATATAACGGCATGAGCGTATCAACAACAGCGCACGGTGGAGACCGGCGAATGGAAGCGGTCTGGCAGAGGATAAATCCCGAAGCGATGGAAGGCGCGTGCGCGGCGATCTACAAGGACGTGCTGTATCTGGCGCTGCCGCTGGATGGTGCGGAGCAGAACAGTCATGTGGTGGAGTATCGCCTGCAGGAGGGAACGTATTCGCTGATTTCGCTTGCGGGCGTGCGCGACTGGCTGGTACTGCGGGAAGCGCAGGGCGAGAGGCTGCTGTGTTTGATCGGTGCGCAGGTGTACGAATACGGACGGGGAGAAGCATTTGGCGATGCGTGTATACAGGCGCACTGGTTCAGCCCGTGGGTGACGATGAATACACTTGCGGCGAAGCGCACGGTCGGCAAACTGTGCATGACGGTCGAGGCGCATTCAACAGGCGGAGATGTGCCGGAGATGGTGCTGTCGGTCATCGGTGGCGAACGGATGCGTTCAAAGCGGATTCGATTGAACGAGGGAATCAATCTTTTGAGAGAGAGGATACGCCTGAGAGCGCGTCAGTTCAGGATCGGGATCGAGAATGTGGACGGGTGTCGGCTCGTGCTGCCGGACGGTATGGAGATCATATTGGAGGAGGACAGCGACCTGTGAGCAGTGCAAAGCAGAGAACGACGCTGACCAACCTGAACGAGCCGCAGCAGATGCGGGAGCTGAATCGACAGCTTTCGTGGATATGGGATCAGCTGTTGGGCGGATTGAATTTGAAATCGCTCAGCGCCGATGCGCGCGGCATCATCGAGAGCAAGGCAAGCGGTGAGGATGTGGAGAGCCTGATCCGGCAGAGCGAGGACGAGATACTGCTGCAGGTCGGGAAGAAGCTGGACGCGGATGCGCCGTCGGTGGGGGTGAAGGCAGGCAGCACGGCGCTGATTAACGAGAATGAGACGAGGTTTACCACGCCGAAATTTTCGGTGAATATACCGTCAGAGGACGGCACCGAGACCATGCTTGCCGTTGATGAAAACGGTGTGAATG